>CABMPS010000144.1 GCA_902388545.1 uncultured Collinsella sp. | reverse complement strand
ATTTGGCCTCCAAGGTGGGCGTGGGCGCTGTTCCCGGATCGAGCTTCTTCCGCGAGCCCGTCAACCATCTGATTCGTTTCCACTTTGCCAAGCGAGACGAGACGCTCAACGCTGCGCTTGAGAACCTCAAGTCGCTACGTGATAAAATCAACCCGCGCGGGTAAGGACGGTCAGTAACTAAAGGCACTAAAGAAACCTCGTGAACCCGTTGGGCCATGAGGTTTCTTTTTATAGCGACCTCATTTATTTTTTAGAGCGCTATACTTTAGTCACGGAGCAACTCGTCCAGAGAGGAATACTATGGCAGAGCAGCAGCTTATCGGAGCGCTCGAGGCCGGCGGCACCAAGATGGTCTGCGCCACGGGCTATGCAGACGGCACGGTCCTGGAACGCGAGCAGATTGCGACCACGACCCCGCAGGAGACCGTTGAGGCCGTCAACGCATGGTTTGCCGACAAGGACATCGCCGCGCTGGGCATCGGCGCCTTTGGCCCCACCGCAGTCAACCCTGCCTCGTCCCAATACGGCAAGATCCTGGAGACGCCCAAAACGGCATGGCGCTACTTTGACCTGCTGGGCACCATCCAAAACGAGCTCAATATTCCCTGCGGCTACGACACCGACGTCAACGTCGCCTGCCTGGGCGAGGTCACCTTTGGTTGCGCCCAGGGCCTCACTGACGTGGTGTATCTGACCATCGGTACCGGCGTGGGCGCCGGCGTGCTCTCGGGCGGTAAGCTCGTGCACGGCATGATGCATCCCGAGGCCGGCCACATCCTGGTCACGCGCGACCCGCGCGACACCATCGGCGAGCACAGCGGCTGCCCCTTCCACGACAACTGCCTCGAGGGCCTCATCGCCGGTCCCGGCGTCAAAAAGCGCTGGGGTGGCAAGAGCGCCGGAGAGATGGCCGATGACCCGGAGGCCATGGGCCTGCTCGCCGGCTATCTGGCGCAGGCGCTCATGACCTACATCCTGTGCTACGCACCGCAGAAGATCGTCATCGGTGGCGGCGTGGCCGATCACACCCCCATCGTGCCGCTCGCACGCAAGAAGTGCGCCGAGATGCTCAACGGCTACATCGTCACGCCCGAGATGGCCGACATCGATAGCTATATCGTCAACAACAGCCTCGAGGGCAAGCAGGGCATTATGGGCTGCCTGGCCCTGGGCGCACAGGCGCTTCAGCAGCAGACGCACCCACAGGGCGTGGCGCGCCCGGCAAATCCGACCTACGGAACGACGCCACCACGCCTCATATAAGCCCTCAAATAAAAAAGGCCGCCTAGGACCAAACAATACGTCCTAGGCGGCTTTTTTGGCGCGCATCAGCGGCCGTAAGAGATATCGGAGCACAACGCCCGTTGCCGCTCCACAGCAGTCGATCATCACATCGGTGATCATGCCGGCGCGTCCCGGCACAAAAAGCTGAATCGTCTCGTCGATCGAAGGAATCAGCAGCAGGAACACCGCCGTGGGCAGCAGCACGTCAAAGGTGCGCCGCCCCTCATAATCAAACGCATGCGTTGCCAGGATGCCGAGCACCATATACTCGGTAAAATGCGCGCACTTGCGAACAACAAAGTTGGTCACCCATGCATATGGAAGTCCCACACCGTGCAGGAAACCGCGGATAGCTTCCATGACCGTTAGGCTCAGCGAGCCCGACCCCGAGCCGGGAACCAGCGAATTGCCCCAGATCAAGAGCGCCATCAGGCAGGTCACGACCGCCCATTTTCGATTGATCTTAACCATGCAGAAGTTATGCCTCCGCGCGGAGCGGCGCGAAGCTGGCGGTACCGCCCTCGATAACGCTCAGATAGGCACGGCCCGTACGCTTGGCGGTAGAGGACTGCAGGCGCTCGATCTCTTCCTCGAGGATCTGATTGACGCGCTCGTGACGACGATTTTCCATAATGCCGGCGGCAATAGCCTCGGCTCGCTCGATGCTCTCGCGCGAGATGCGGGCAGTATCCTCGGGGAACACAGCGCTGTGACGGCCGACATAGGCGGGTGCAGCAGGCTGAGGGGAGCGGGGGCTGCAACAGGAGCAGGCTCGTCGATCTCGTCCAGAATCGCGGTGGCGGCGGCCCACATGTCCTCGTGGCCCGAGTAATCGGCCATGGGGACATCAACCTCAAGCGAGGCATCCGGAAGGTCGCCGGTGTCGATGCGATCTTGGGCATCAATCGTTGCGGTGATGGCTGCAGGCTCATCGAGGTCATCGAGATCGATGTCCGCGACACCGGAGATGATAGGCATGCTGGCGAGGTTTGCGTTGTACGGCGCAGCCTCGGCCGCCTGCTGCTGGGCAGGAGCGCCCCAAAGCGAGCTTTCGGCGGCGCGGCGGGCGGCAACGGCCTCCTCGTCCGCGGCCATGGCTTCATCAACGTACGAATTGTCGGCAGAAGCGTTCGCGTCCGCCGAGGTAGCGCTGCAGGCGTTATTGGCTGCCGCGTTGGCAACGAGTGCCACGAAAGCCGCCGTGCTGCCCGCAGGGGCGGCCTGGGAGCCAGACACGGCGCGTGCCGCAGCGGCGATGTCATCGCGATTGAAGGAGCCGGTCTGCCCGCCGTTGGTGAGCTCGTCGATGGCGACTTGATAGACGTCGCGCGAGCGCGCAGGGTCGCAGCTAACCGGCGAATCGTCGTCGAGCATGCTGTCGATCATGGACCAAGCCTCGGCCTCGTCCATGGCATCTGCGGCTCGAGCGATGGTAGGGACACCATCGTCGGCATGACGGCGTTGGAACGCACCGGTCAGGCCGGAAAGGAATGCCGAGGTAGACTGCTCCGACTGAGCCTGAAAAGCAGAAGCCGCAGCGTATGGAGTCGCATCCTGCTGCTGAGCTGGAATCGAGGCGGTCTTGAACTCGCTTTGATGCTGATTGAGATTGGCGGCACCGCCCATGGCATCGGGCTGGAACAGACGCTCTTCACGCTGCGCACGATACTCGGAGATACCCAGCGAGGCGGCATAGATACCCACGCCCGCCACCGCGCCCACGGCGAAGGGAACTGCACCCGCCACGACCGTCTCGTTCACCGACGAAAACGGCAGCGTCGCGGCATACATAACCACGGGAGCGGCAAGGCCGATCCCACACGAAAGTCCGGCAAGGACTGCTCGTTGTGTTGCATCAGAAGAAGCCATGAGCTCTCCCCATCTTCCAGCACCCAAATCGCATCATTCAGTTGGCTGCGCGAGAGAAGATGAAGCGGGGCTATGCCCCAAAGCAACGGTATATGGTTCGTTTCATCTGCGTTTTCCGTCGCGAAGCTTAAAAGCTATTATGCGAAACCGCCCTGCCGATTGCAAGCGACGATGTCGGATTGAAACGGGAAACCTGCTGCTCGTCGGTCTTACGGTCAAAAATAAGCGCGGAGCGGCGCTATGGAAAAGGGCCGAGGCTCAAAGCCCCGACCCTCTATCGCATTGATGACTATCGTTGCGTGTGGATGACAACCTAGAACGTCTGCTCGTAGTCGCTGTGTTTTTTGGCCGAACGCACCAGGAACTCCTGGTTCGTGTTGGTGCCCTTAAGACCCTTAATAAACGATGCGGCCGCGCGCTCGGTGTTGTTCATGCCGGCAAGAATGCGACGCAGACCAAAGACAAACGGACGCATCTGCTCGTCGACCAACAGATCCTCGTTACGCGTACCGGAGGCAACGGGGTCGATAGCCGGGAAGATGCGGCGGTCGGCCAGGTCGCGGTCGAGCTTAAGCTCCATGTTGCCGGTGCCCTTGAACTCCTCAAAGATGACCTCGTCCATCTTGGAACCGGTGTCGATGAGGGCAGAGGCCAGGATGGTGAGCGAGCCACCGTTCTCGATATTGCGGGCTGCGCCTAGGAAGCGCTTGGGCGGATACAGGGCCGCCGAATCGACGCCGCCCGAAAGGATGCGGCCCGAGGCGGGCGCCGCCAAGTTGTAGGCACGGGCAAGACGCGTGATGGAGTCGAGCACCACCACAACATCGCCACCCAGCTCCACGATGCGCTTGGCGCGCTCGATGACGAGCTCTGCCACGCGGGTGTGGTTGTCGGCAGGCATATCGAAGGTCGACGCCACAACCTCACCCTTGATGGAACGCTGCATATCGGTGACCTCTTCGGGGCGCTCGTCGACGAGCAGGCAGATGAGGTGCACCTCGGGGTTGTTAATCGAGATGGACTGGCAGATCTTCTTGAGGATCGTGGTCTTGCCGGCCTTGGGCGGGGACACGATCAGGCCGCGCTGGCCCTTGCCGATCGGTGACACGATGTCGATGGCGCGACCGGTAATAGAGTCCTTGCCGTGCTCCATGCGCAGCGGCTCGTTGGGATAGACCGGGGTGAGGTCGCCGAACTTGGGACGGTTGCGAATCTGCTCGGGGTCCAGACCGTTGACGGTCGTGATTTTGGCGAGGCCGGCGCGCTTGTCGCCGCCGCGCGAAGGACGCAGCGAGCCCTCGATGACGTCGCCCGTGCGCAGGCGCGCGGAGCGGATGAGGTAGGCGGGCACGAAGGCGTCGTCGTTGGACTTCATGTAGCCATGGGCGTGGATGATGCCGGAGCTGTCCGGGCGAATCTGCAGAATGCCCTTGATGTCGCGGAAGCCCTCGGCCTTCGCAGCGGTGACGTAGATTTCCTCGACGAGCTCAGCCTTCTTTTTGCCGGTCGTCTCGATCTCGAACTCTTTTGCCTTCTCGCGCAGCTCGGCGACCTTCATGGCCGCAAGCTCCTCGCGCGAAAGCGTTGGCTCGGTGGGAGCGGCATTACGCTCCTTGTTGCGTTGCTTGCGATCGCGCTGGCGGTTGCGACGGTCGTTGTTGCGCTCGTCCTTACGCTCGTTGCGCTCGTCGTTGCGCTTGTGCTGGCGACGGTTGGGACGAGTGCCGTCTTCGCCCTCAGCGGGGGCGGCACCATCGGTTGCGGCGGTACCAACATTGGCCGCGGCGGCGTCATTGGCCTCGGCGCCAGAATCAACCTGCGCTTCGACATCCTGCTGCTCGGACGCCTTGGCCTTAACGGACTTCTTACGACCGCGCTTGGGCTTCTCGGACGCAGGCTGTTCGACGTCCTGGGCCTTGGCGACATCAGTCGACGCATCGGCGGTCGTCTCGGCAGAATCCTCGGACGCACCCTTCTTGGCAGCCTTGGCCTTGGACGTGCGCTTAGCAGCAGTACGACGGCTGCGACCGGGACGGACGTCGGCGGGCTCGGCATCGGCGGGAGCGGCCT
>CABMPS010000143.1 GCA_902388545.1 uncultured Collinsella sp. | reverse complement strand
CTCCTCGTGAACGGGGACGTTCTTGAGGATGTCGGCGGCAAGGGTCTCGGACTTGATATCGATGTGCCAGCCGGTCAGGCGAGCGGCGAGGCGGGCGTTCTGGCCCTCCTTGCCAATGGCGAGCGAAAGCTGGTCGTCGGGCACGATGACGCCGGCGTAGGCCTTCTCCTCGTCGATAAGGACGCGGGTGACCTTGGCAGGCGACAGGGCGTTGGCGACGTAGACGGCCGGATCGGCATCCCACAGGATGACGTCGACGCGCTCACCGCGGAGCTCGCCCACGACGGCACGGACGCGGCTGCCCTTGGGGCCGACGCAGGCACCCACGGGGTCCAGGCGGTCGTCGAGCGAGTGGACGGCGACCTTGGAGCGCTGGCCGGGCTCGCGGGCGATCGACTTGATCTGGACGGTGCCCTCATAGATCTCGGGCACCTCCTGCTCAAACAGACGACGCATGAGCTCGGGGTGGGTGCGGGAGATGACGATCGGCGGACGGCTGTGCTCGCCGCGAACCGGCTGCAGGTTGGAGTTGGGGTCGCGGACGTCGATGATCACGGCCTTGATGTGCTGGTTGTGCAGATAGCGCTCGCCCATCGGACGCTCGTTGCGCTCGTTCTCGTAACGGCGCTGGTCAAAATGCGGCAGCTCGGCCTCGACGCCATCGCGGATCTTGACGATCGTGAAGTCGGGCGTGGACTGCAGCACGGTACCGCTGATGAGGTCACCGATACGGCCGGAGAACTCCTCGTAGATCTGCTCGCGGGCGGAGTTGCGCACGATGGCGTTGATCTCGGCCTTGGCGTGCTGGGCGGCGATGCGGCTCGTGTTCTTAGGGGTGACGTCGATCTCCTCGAACTCGGTGAAGTTGCCCTCCTCGTCCATGGAATCGTCGATCGGCTCCAGACGGTAGACGTAGATCTTGCCGGTGGTGCGGTCGATGGTCACCTTGGCGCCCCACTCAAGATGCAGGATCTCGGCGTAGCTCTTGGCGAGCGACTGCTCCAGGCGGTCGATCAGGTAGAGCTGGTCGATGTGCCTCTCCTGGCAAAGCTCCATCAGGGCGGACATCATGTCGGATGCTGCCATCTTACTTTCCTTCCTTCGCGGGCTTGAAGTCATAGGTGGGCTTCAACTTGCACTTTTTAACATCAGAGAAATCGAGGGTGACGGACTCGCCGTCCTCGAGCTCGAGGGTCACGTTCGTCTCGGTGGCGGCGGCAATCTTGCCGGCGTACTTGCGACGGCCCTCGGTGGCGGTGGAGGTGAGCTCGCAGTTCTCGCCCACAAAGCGGGCAAAGTCGCGCGGGCGGCGCAGCGGGCGCGCCATGCCCGGGCTCGACACCTCGAGCGTGTAGCTCGAAGAAATGGGGTCGAGCTCCTCGATCACGTCGCCGACCCACTTGGTATTGGCCGTGACGTCGTTGAGCGACAGGCTCTGACCCTCGGCACCCTCGATACGCACACGCACGCAGGGGGCCTTGGTGGCGCCCACGAGCTCAACGTCGACAATATCGACATCGTGCTGGGGAGCGACGGCCTCGAGCGCGTCGATGATCGCCTGCTCGGTCTTGGTCTTGACCATTGCGGCACCTCCATCCATACAAAAAAGAAGCGGGGCCGAAACCCCACTTCTTTCAATTACTACTTCATTTGCAAGCAAACTATACCAATACCAGCGAAAACGTGCAAGCGTCAAAGAAATTCGCAGGTCAGCGCGCCCACAGCTTCTCCACAAGAATAGGACAATTAGGCGAAGACACCTGTGCGGTACTCCCCAAAAGCCCCAAAACGGGCCATGCGTCCCAGCGCACCGACCGAATCGGGCCCCATGGGCATTCCATCCCTAGGCGCACATCGGCCAGACTAGCGCTAAGAGGCATTCTGTAGCGAGAAAGCCTGCCGCACGCATTGTCCGCACAACCTTCCAGAATCTCTACGGCAAGGAGGATCAATGGAACGCCTAGGCACCCTCTGCGCGACCGCGCTCGTCGTCGCTGCCTGCTCGTTCGCTCTGGCGGGCTGCAGCAACATCGATGGTAAAACCAGACCAAGCGAGCCGGATCTCGGCAGCACCAAAGCCATCGAGAAAACGACGCCTTCGGAGCGCGTCGACAAAATAGACGAAGACATAGTCGACCCCCAGGGCTTAGGTCCCGGCCCTCAAGAACAGTTTCCCATCGACCTTGAGGCAGACGAGAACGTCCATGTTGCCTGCATGGGCAAGGACACGGATGGCTACGGCGACGCCGTGTTGGTCTTTTCGGTGACAAACAACACCGATGTCGACATGATGTTTGGCGATGTCGATGCTTATGCCTACGTCAACGGTGTCGTCCGCGACGTGCGCATGCGCCAGCCCGTCGCCGCAGGCGAAGAAGCGACCGCGATGCTCACCTTTGTAGGCACCTTCGACGATCCGGACTTTGACGTGAACAACGACCTCAACGACATCTACCTCAACATCTGGATGTTTGAGGAGCAAAGCGGCAATGTCTACTTTAGGAACTTGGTACACATTCCGTAGAGGGTGACGCTCGGCACAAGCCAAGCAGGCATAGAACGCAAGACGAGGGACGAACCAATCGGATCGCCCCTCGTCTTTAACACGTCAATTATGCTCGAAGTGCTTACTTAACCACCAGGTTGACCAGCTTGCCGGGCACGCAGATGGCCTTGACGACCGTCTTGCCCTCGAGCCACTTGGCGACAGCGGCCTCGGCGGCAGCCTGCATCTCCTCATTGGAGGCATCGCGGGCCACGTCGATGCGGCCTCGGACCTTGCCGAGCACCTGGACGACGATCTGCACCGTGTCCTCAATGGACTCGGCCAGGTCGAACTCGGGCCAGGCGGCGGTGTAGGCGTTGCCCTCGCAGCCGAGTGCCTCGTGCCACAGCTCGTCGGCCCAGAACGGGCAGATGGGCGCCAGGACACTCACGATGTCCTTGGCCACGCCGTAGCACAGGGCCTTGTCGCGGCCAGCGCCCTCGGTGGCGTTGAGGTAGGCGCTCGCCGCGTTGACGAGCTCCATGACGGCCGAGATCGCGGTGTTAAACTGGCCGCGATCGAAGTCCTCAGTGCACTTGGCGATGGTGCGGTGACGCTCGCGGTAGAGCTTCATCGCAGCCTCGTCGAGCACGGACTTGTCAAAGGCCACGTTGGCGTCGCCGGACAGGACGAGCTGCCACACGATACGCCAGGCGCGCTTGATAAAGCGGTTGGCGCCCTCGACGGCCTTGGGATCCCAGTCGAAGTCCTTCTCGGGCGGGGCGATAAACAGAATCGCCAGACGCATGGTGTCGGCGCCGTAGGGCTCGATAACCGAGCTCGGGGGCACGACGTTGCCCTTGGACTTGGACATGGTGTCGCCGTTCTCGTCCTTGACCATGCCCTGGCACAGCAAGTTGGTGAAGGGCTCGTCCACGGTCAGCAGGCCCAGGTCGCGCAGCGCCTTGGTAAAGAAGCGGCTGTAGAGCAGGTGCAGAATGGCGTGCTCGATGCCGCCGATGTAGTTATCGACGGGCATCCAACGGTCGGCCGCCTCGCGGGAGAAGGGCAGCTCGGTGTTGTGCGGATCGGTATAGCGCAGGTAATACCAGCTGGAGCAGGTGAAGGTGTCCATGGTATCGGTCTCGCGCTTGGCCGGGCGGCCGCAGACCGGGCAGGTGGTCTCGTAGAAGTCCTTGCACTCGGCGAGGGTCTCGCCGGCGCCCAGGTCCAGGTTCTCGGGCAGCGTCACCGGCAGCTGATCCTCGGGCACGGGCACGATGCCGCAGTGCTCGCAGTGGATGGCCGGGATGGGGTTGCCCCAATAGCGCTGACGGCTGATGAGCCAGTCGCGCAGGCGGAACTCGACCTTGCGACGACCGCAGCCCATGGCCTCGAGGTCGGCCACGATGGCAGCCTCGCCCTCGGAGTGCTTGCCGCCGCGCATGCCGGTGTACTTGCCCGACTGGACCAGCGTGCCCTCGGCAGCGTGGGCACAATCCCAGTCGACGGTCTCGGCATGGAAGGTATCGATGGTCTCGCCGCTGGCCTCGACGGCAGCACGGTCTTCATCGTCCAGGATGATCGGCACGATCGGCAGGTCGTACTTGCGGGCAAACTCAAAGTCGCGCTGGTCGCCGCAGGGAACGGCCATGACGGCGCCGGTGCCGTAGTCGGCAACGACATAGTCGGCAACCCACACGGGGATCTTCTCGCCGTTGACCGGGTTTACCACGTAGCGGCCCGTAAAGGCGCCGTGCTTCTCGAGGGTACCCTGGGCGCGCTCGACGGCAGAGATATGCTTGGAGTCCTCGACGATCTTGGTGACGGCCTCCTCGTACTCCGTGCCCTCGACGAGCTCGTGCAGGCGCGCGTACTCGGGAGCCAGGACAAAGAAGGAGACACCGAAGAGTGTGTCGGCACGCGTGGTGAAGACGGTGATCTTACCCTCGTCGCCCTCGATGGGCTCGCCATTCTTGTCACACAGGGTAAAGTCGACCTCGGCGCCCTCGGAGCGGCCGATCCAGTTGGCCTGCATCTGCTTAACGCGCTCGGGCCAGCCGGGGAGCTTCTCCAGGTCATCGAGCAGCTCCTGGGAGTAGTCGGTGATCTTGTAGTACCACTGCTCGAGGTCGCGCTTCTCGGGCTCGGTGCCGCAACGCCAGCACTTGCCCTCGGTCACCTGCTCGTTGGCAAGAACGGTCTTGCAGGTGGGGCACCAGTTAACCGGGTTCTTCTTGCGATAGACCAGGCCCTTTTCCCACATCTTCTCAAAGATCCACTGACCCCAGCGATAATAGTCGGGGCTGCAGGTCTTAACGGTGCGATCCAGGTCGTAGGAGAAGCCCATGCGCTTCATCGTGGCGAGCGCCTGGTCCATGTTCTTATACGTCCAGGCGGCAGCCTGCGTGTTGTGCTTGATGGCGGCGTTCTCGGCGGGCAGGCCAAAGGCGTCAAAACCGATGGGGTGCAGCACGTCGTAGCCGCGCATGCGGGCCTGACGGGCCATGGCATCGCCGATGGTGTAGTTGCGCGCGTGGCCCATGTGCAGGTCGCCCGACGGATACGGGAACATCTCGAGCACGTATTTCTTGGGCTTGGTGGCATCGGTGTCGACCGCGAAGAGGTTCTCGTCGTCCCACGCCTTCATCCACCGGGACTCAATGGCCTGCGCGTCGTAGGCAGGAATCTCGTCCTTATGATCTGTGCAATCGCACATATCAGCTCCTTTAATCTTAGCTGGGGTCGGTCGGCT
>CABMPS010000142.1 GCA_902388545.1 uncultured Collinsella sp. | reverse complement strand
TGGCTTGTGGCCGATTTGAGCGGTGGTTGCTCTATGCCAAGAACTCCTTGGTGGTCGCCACGATGTTGGCGGCGTCCAGGCCGTACTTGTGCAGGAGCTCGGCGCCCGGGCCGGACTCGCCGAAGGTGTCGTTGACGCCAATCTTCTTGAGCGGCGTCGGGCACTGCTCGCACAGAACATCGGCAACGGCGCTGCCCAGGCCACCGATCACGGAGTGCTCCTCGACGGTCACGACGTGGCCGGTCTTGGTGGCGCTCTTGACGATCAGGTCGGCATCGATGGGCTTGATGGTGTGCATGTTGATGACCTCGGCATCGATGCCCTCGGCAGCAAGCTGCTCAGCGGCCTCGAGAGCCTCGCCGACCATCAGGCCGCAGGCGATGATGGTCACATCGGCGCCCTCGCGCATGACAATGCCCTTACCCAACTCGAACTTGTAGGTCTCGGGGTCGTTGATAACCGGCGAGGCCAAACGGGCGAAGCGCATGTACACCGGACCGTCGCACTCGTAGGCGGCGCGCGTCACGGCGCGGGCCTCCACGTCGTCGGCGGGAACAATTACGGTCATGCCGGGGATGACGCGCATGAGGGCGATATCCTCGCAGCACTGGTGCGTGGCGCCGTCCTCGCCCACCGAGATGCCGGCGTGCGTGGCACCGATCTTAACGTTGAGGTGCGGGTAGCCGATGGAGTTGCGGACCTGCTCAAAGGCGCGACCGGCAGCGAACATGGCAAAGGTACTCGCGAAGGCAACACGACCAGTGGTCGCGATACCGGCGGCGACGCCCATCAGGTTGCTCTCGGCAATGCCCACATCGAAGAAGCGGTCGGGGCAAGCGGCCTTAAACTTACCGGTCTGCGTGGCGGCGGCCAGGTCGGCGTCGAGGACCACAAAGTCATCGTGCTCGTTGGCGAGCTCGACGAGGGCCTCGCCGTAGCTTACACGCGTGGCGATTTTCTTGACGTCTGCCATCCTAGAGCTCCTCTCCGGCGGCCGTGAGCTCTGCCATGGCCTGCTCAAACTGTTCATCGTTGGGGGCCTTGCCGTGCCAGCCAACCTGGTTCTCCATAAAGGACACGCCCTTGCCCTTTGTGGTCTCGGCGATGGTGGCGCGAGCCTCGGCAAAGGCGGCGCGGATCTGGTCGAAGTCGTTGCCGTCGGCGAGCTCAACCACGTGGAACTTGAACGCGCGGAACTTGTCGGCGAGCGGCATGGGGTCGTTGACCTCCTCGACGGGACCGTCAATCTGAAGGCCGTTGTGGTCGACGATCACGCAGAGGTTATCGAGCTGCTGGTTGCCGGCAAACATGGCGGCCTCCCAGACCTGGCCCTCCTCGCTCTCGCCATCACCCAGCAGGGCGTACGTGCGATAAGTATCGCCCCAGTGCTTGGCGGCAACGGCCATGCCCACGGCGGCGGAAATGCCCTGGCCGAGCGAGCCGGTGGACATGTCGACGCCCGGGGTGTCGTTCATGTTGGGGTGACCCTGCAGGTGGCTGCCGATGTGGCGCAGCGTCTCAAGATCCTCCTTGGGGAAGAACCCGCGCTCGGCGAGCACGGCGTACAGGCCCGGAGCGCAATGGCCCTTGGAGAGCACAAAACGGTCGCGATCGGCCTTGCGGGGATCGGACGGGTCGACGTTCATTTCCTCAAAGTACAGATAGGTCATGATGTCGGCAGCACCGAGCGAACCGCCCGGATGGCCGGACTTGGCAGCGTGCACGCCGGTGACGATGCCCTTCCTTACCTCGTTGGCAACCTTTTTGAGCTCTTCGTCGCTCATTGTGCCTTCCTTTCATCCTCTTTAGACAAGATGCGCACGGCACCGAAGGTAATCCCAACACAGCCGCAATGCACGTACGTCATTCATTATGCTGGAAACTGATGGCTTTACCAGAATTATTATCATTATTTGAACAATTTAGCAGGCAGAACCGCTGATGAAACGGTTTATCAATGTGAACGTCTTTTGGATGGAACGCGGTCGCCCCTACGCGCTAATGTCCTTGAATCCCTCGCCGAAGGCTTCCGTAACGTCAGCGACCGTCACGATGGCGTGAGGATCGCGCTCGCGCACGATCGTCTTGAGGGTATTGAGCTCTCGACGGCTCACGATGACCATGATCACCGGCTTCTCGGCACCCGAATACATGCCAGTCGCCTTAAACTTGGTACAACCACGACCCAGGCCATACATGATATCGGCAGCGATATCAGGGAACTTGTCCGAGATGATGAGTACCATACGGCGTTTGTTGCCACCATCGACCACGGCATCGATCACGTAGCCGCTAATGACCATCGAAAGGCCTGCATATAGTGCATTTTCGATTGAAAAGACCGGAGCCGACAGCGCACATACGGCAACATCGATCGCCATGACGGTCGAGCCCACGGGCAGCGAGGTATTACGCGAGATGATTTGGCCAATCGTGTCCGAGCCGCCGGTGTTGGCGCCGGCGCGCAGCACCATGCCATAACCGATGCCCGTGATGATGCCGCCCCACATAGCGGGCAGCATCAGATCGGCATGTGCCAGCGGCGCCACAAACGGAGCGAACAGGTCGGTGAAAAAGCCCAGCAGCACAAAGCCTGTCGCCGTCTGCACCACGTAGAACATGCCGCCCTCGCGCATAACGACCAGCAGCAGCAAGGCGTTCATCACGATCGTCTGAATACCAACGGGAAGCGATAGACCGCGCGATGCGCCGACCGCCTGGATAATGGTGGCAAGGCCCGTAACGCCACCGGCAGCAAGGCCGTTAGGAATCAAAAACAGGTCGGTCGCAATAGCGGCCAGAGCGCACCCCAACATAATCTGGGGCAGGTCGTGAAAGAAGTTCATCGAAAGAATGCGCTTAATGTCCAGACGATATGCCATGCTGCCTCCCTCAAAAAAGCGCACCCCATCGGATGCGCTTTGAACTTCTTCTTGTATTCGATTCTACCGATTCGCCGGACAAAAACCACCCCTGCGCAGGGTTTATTCCGAATACAAACCCGTCCAACCGTTGGGCTTAGCATCGGCTTGAAGCCGCCCGATGTTTTAGATCTCCGAGCCTTCTACATCGGCGTTGCCGGTAGCCCAACGGTGATAGCCAATCACAAACGGATCCAAATCGCCATCGTCAAGAACAGCCTCGACGTTGCTGGTCTCCACGCCCGTACGCAGGTCCTTAACCATCTGGTACGGGTAGAGCACGTAGCTGCGGATCTGGTTGCCAAAACCAATCGTGGTTTTGGGTCCGCGAATCTCATCCAGGGCCTCGGCGCGCTTCTCGAGCTCAATCTCGTACAGGCGAGCCTTGAGGATCTGCATGCACGCGGCCTTGTTCTGGATCTGGCTGCGCTCGTTTTGGCAGGTGACCACAATGCCGCTGGGGAAATGCGTCACGCGCACGGCGGAGTCGGTGGTGTTAACGCCCTGACCGCCCGGGCCGCTCGCGTGGTACACGTCCACGCGGATGTCATCGGGACTGATCTCGATGTCGATATCATCGGGTAGCACGGGGATGACCTCGACGCCGGCAAACGTGGTCTGGCGGCGCTTCTTGTCGTCGGTGGGGCTAATGCGAACCAAGCGGTGGACGCCGGCCTCGGCGCGCAGCATGCCAAATGCGTCCTTGCCCTCGACGGTAAAGGTCGCGCGGTCGATGCCGATGACCTCAGCAGCGGGGCAGTCGTTAATCGTGACCTTCCAGCCGCGACGCTGGCAGTACTTCATGTACATCTTAAAGAGCATGAAGGTCCAGTCCTGGGCCTCCAGACCACCCTGTCCGGGCTTGATGGTCACAATGGCATCGCCGTGATCGAACTCACCGGTAAACCAGCTCGAAAGCTCAAACTCATCGATGGCACGGGCCAGGCGCTCAGCCGTGGCTGTAGCCTCCTCGCGAAGGGCGGCGGCATCGGGGTCATCCCCCATCTCCTCGGCAAGCTCCAGCGCGGCGCGGGCATCGGAAAGCTCGCCGCGCGCGTTGTCCACGGCAGCGATATCTTCCTTGGTGCGCGCGATTTCCTCCATGGTGGCACGGGCGGCGTCGGCGTCATCCCAAAAGCCGAGGGCCACGCTTTTGGCCTCGAGCTCGGTCACGCGCGTGCGCTTTTCGTCCAAGTGGAGATACGACTCGACCTCGCCGAGCCGGTCCGCAAACGCGTCCAGCTCGGCGGGCGGTATCGCCCTTCATGCGGCCTTCGATTTTTAAGGACGTTACCTCTAAAGCCTCAGCCATTAACGATTCCTGCCGTGGCAGTACTTAAACTTCTTGCCGCTACCGCAGGGGCACGGGTCGTTGCGGCCCACGTTGACGTACGGATCGTCGCTCTCGGACTTGCGATAGGTGGTCACCTTGCCACCGTTGTTGACGGCAGCCGGACCACCCTGGACAGCCGTGCGGGCCTGCACCTGCGCCTGCTTGCGCAGCACCGAGTCGCCGTTGTCACCATCGACCTCGGCAGGACCGGAGAAGTGCGCACGCTCGAGCGCGGGCTCCTCCTTGTGCTCCACGGCACGCGGGGCAGCCTTGATCTCGATGCGCAGAACCGTGCGCAGGTAATCCTCGTACATGGTGTCGACGAGGATCTGGAACGCGCCGTAGGCCTCGGTCTTGTACTCGACCAGCGGGTCGCGCTGGCCAAAGCCGCGCAGGCCGATGCCGGTCTTGAGATAGTCCATCTCCTGCAGGTAGTTCATCCAGCGGGTATCGATGACGCGCAGCATGACCTGGGTGTTGAGCTCGCGCATCAGGTCCTCGCCCAAGCGCTCGGCCTTCATGTTGTAGCACTTCTCTACGTAAGCCAGGACATCGGCAGCCAGAGCCTCATAATCCTCGTCGGGGAACTTCGGCGTATCGATGTGGCCGGTGAGCTCCACAACCCACTTGCGCAGGCCCTCCAGGTCGCGCTCGCCATCGTGACTGTCCTTGGTGCAGAACTCCTGAACGCAGCGGTACACGGTGTCGTGCATGACCTCGGTGATGTGGTCGGTCAGGTCCTTGCCGTCCAGAATCTTATTGCGCTCAGCGTAAATGACCTGGCGCTGCTTGTTCATGACGTCGTCGTACTCAAGGACGCTCTTGCGCATGGAGAAGTTGATGCTCTCGACCTTGTGCTGGGCGCTCTCGACGGCCTTGGAGATGATCTTGTGCTGGATGGGCATGTCGTCGCCCATGTCGGCCGTGACCATCATCTTGGAGACGCGGTCCATCTTGTCGCCGCCGAACAGGCGCATGAGGTCGTCCTCCAGGGAGATGTAGAACCGGGT
>CABMPS010000141.1 GCA_902388545.1 uncultured Collinsella sp. | reverse complement strand
TCGAGATCGTCGTCTTTGCTATCGCCACGTGGGTTTCGACCAAGGGCGCTAAGTGGATCGGCTCCATTTCCTCCTTCGGCTCGACCGCGGCTCTCGGCCTGACTGCCGTGTTCATCTTGCTGTCCCTGGCTGCTGCCTTTGGCGGCGTCGAGTTCGCTACGGCTCCTACCCCCGCTAACATGGCTCCCGACATGAGCAACTTCGCAACTATGTGGGGCTTCTTCGGTACGCTTGCCTGGATCATCCAGGGCGTTGGCGGCGCTGAGTCTGTCGGCGTGTTCCTTAACGACCTTAAGGGCGGCGTCAAGGCCTTCGTGCGCACCGTCGTTATCGCCGGCCTGACCATCGGCCTTCTGTACGCAGGCGCTTCGCTGCTGGTCAACCTGTTCATTCCCGAGGGCGGCGTTGCCATCTCCACCGGCATCTTCGACGTATTCGGCGCTGTCTTTGCCCACTTTGGCATTCCCATGGAAGTGTCCACGCGCGTCATTGGCCTGATCCTTCTCGCTGCCACGCTGGGCTCCCTCATGATGTGGACCTCTGCTCCCATCAAGGTCTTCTTCACCGAGATCCCCAAGGGCGTCTTTGGTAGCAAGATCGTCGAGCTCAACGAGCACGGCATTCCCGCCCGCGCCGCTTGGCTGCAGTTCGCCATCGTCGTCCCCATCCTGATCATCCCGGCCTTGGGCTCTGGTAACCTCGACGACCTGCTCATGATCGTCACCAACATGACGGCTGCCACTGCTCTGCTCCCGCCGCTGCTGATCCTGCTTGCCTACTTTATGCTGCGCAAGAACTTCGACGCCGCTCCCCGTGACTTCCGCATGGGCTCGCGCAGCTTTGGTCTGGTCGTTGCCGCATTCCTGCTTGTGGTCTTCTGCTTTGTGCTTGTCTGCGGCACCATCCCGCTCGATCAGCCGCTGTGGCTGACGCTGGTTTACAACGTTGGCGGTGTGGTTGTCTTCCTGGGCCTTGCCGTGATGTGGTACAACCGCTATATCAACCGCCTGCGCGAGACCGATCCCGAGGCCGCCGAGAGCGAGCTGCGCCCCTCCGTCCTCGACATGATGGAGTAGCGGCTAGGATTAATCTACGGCTGTGGAATAAATCGATTCCCTTTCCTAAGGAGGGGCCTTACGAGGCCCCTCCTTTTGTGTTTTGGGGCATGGTTTTGGACCCCGTGGTCAAAAAATGCCAAATATGAGTACTGTTGCAAAAGAGGTGTCATATTTATCGGCCCGTTCTGAGCAAAAACGGGCTCAAAATCAATTTATATAACCCCCTTAAAGGGCGTTTGACGGCTTTCAACCTCTTCGGATCGCTCAAAGGAGGCAATTTGCTCTCGATTTTGCTGCTACTAAATTGGTGACAGTACTCATATTTGCCACTTTTTGCCCACGAGGTGTTCAGAGGAGCTCTCGACAAGCATCTAACGCTACAATAACTACCACGTGGCTGGGTTTGCCGGCCGAATGTGCGATGCCGTGGGAGGGGACATGGTCGAGTTTACAAAGACGATTAAAGATCCGTTGGGACTGCATGCCCGCCCGGTTGCGCTGCTCTATGACATAATTGCCAAGCATCGTAGCAACGTATCGGTCAGCATCGGCGATCGCCATACCGACGGCCGCGATGTAATGGGGCTCATGGCTCTCTACGGCGAGTGCGGCGAGGACATCATCTTCCGCATTTCGGGCGTAGACGAGGCCTCGTGTGTCACGTCGATCAGAAACCTCTCCCTCTAAACGCAACAATGTGACAAAGGGGCTGTCCCCTTGTCACACCTGTTTCATATGGGAAACTTTTTCGAAAACTGAATAGGGACCCTTTCCAAAAAGTTAACCACGTGCTAGTTTACTGTAGCGAACATAGACGTGGTTAACTTTTGCTGCGTCGATGTTGAGGACGAACTGACGTTAGGAGCACACTCATGTCTTGCGGACCGCAGATGCCGGCCATGCCGCTTTCGATGGTGAAAGCGGGCGAAACCGTGCACGTGTCTCGTGTAAAGGGCAATGAGGACATGAAGCACCACCTCAAGGACCTCGGCTTTGTCGAGGGCAGTGAGGTTCACGTGGTGAGCTCGAGTGGTGCCAATATCATCGTCACCGTGCTGGGCGCACGCTTTGGTATCGATACCAAGGTCGCCATGCACATCATGACCGTCGGTTAGTTCGCAGCATTTCATTAAAGCTGAAAGGGGGAAAAGAATATGAAGACGTTGGGTGACGTTAAGGTGGGCGAGAGCTCTACCATCGTCAAGCTTCACGGCGAGGGCGCGCTTCGCCGTCACCTTATGGACCTGGGCCTCATCAAGGGCACTTCGTTCAAGGTCGTTAAGGTTGCACCGCTCGGAGATCCGGTCGAGATCAACGTGCGCGGCTACGAGCTTTCCATCCGCAAGGAGGAGGCTGCCGTCGTCGAGGTCCAGTAAGGGCCCGCGGCAACTATTTATGCAGATAAAGTTAGGTTTTTCTAACTTAAATTTGCAATGTTGAAGCACATTATCCAGCCCGTGCGGAGAAAGCAGCGCGGGCACACAAGGAAGAAGGATTGAATGGCGGATTCTCAGATCCATGTCGCGCTGGCGGGTAACCCCAACTGCGGCAAGACCACGCTTTTCAACCTGATCACCGGCGCCAACGGCTACGTTGGCAACTGGCCCGGCGTCACGGTTGAGAAAAAGGAAGCCAAGCTCCTGAGTGACAAGAACGTCACGATTACAGACCTCCCCGGCATCTACTCGCTTTCCCCCTACAGCCCCGAGGAGCAGTGCTCGCGCGACTACCTCATGAGCGGCGAGCCCGATGTCGTTGTCCAGGTGGTCGATGCCACCAACCTCGAGCGCAACCTGTACCTGGCGCTTCAGGTTATCGAGACCGGCCTGCCCGTGGTCGTCGCCCTCAACATGGCCGACCTGGTCGAGAAGAACGGCGACAAGATCGACACGGACAAGCTTTCCAAGAAGCTCGGTTGCCCGGTCATGATGATCTCGGCCCTTAAAAACAAGGGTATCAAGGAGCTGTTCGAGCAGGTCAAGAAGTCTGCTGCTTCCAAGGGCCAGGTGCCGGAGCACAAGTTCGATTCCTCCATCGAGGACGTTCTGGACCACATCGAGAACAACCTGCCGGCGAGCGTTCCCGCCAACAAGCGTCGCTACTACGCTGTCAAGCTGTTTGAGCGCGACGCGGACGCCTGCAAGCTCATCAACCTCACCAAGGAGAAGGCCGCTCGCGTCG
Source organism: uncultured Collinsella sp. (assembly GCA_902388545.1). Lineage (GTDB taxonomy): Bacteria > Actinomycetota > Coriobacteriia > Coriobacteriales > Coriobacteriaceae > Collinsella. Next base: position 2,060 of record CABMPS010000141.1, on the reverse strand, counting down.
AGCAGCTGGTCGCCCAGTGCGAGCAGGATTGCGACGACGACGCCGAGTCCATCATCACCGGCGAGCGCTATGGCGTGATTGCCCACATTATCGACGAGTGCATGACCAAGGCTCCGGCCAAGATGAGCACCTCCGAGAAGATCGACCGCGTGGTTACCAACCGTATCCTGGGCCTGCCGATCTTTGTGGTCATCATGTTCTGCGTGTACTACATCGCCGTTTCCACCCTGGGCGGCACGGTGACCGACTTCACCAACGACCAGCTCTTCGGCACCGACGGCTGGTACGTGCTCGGTCAGGGTCGCGACGCCTATGACGCAGCTGTTGAGGCTGCGGGCGACAACGCCGACTCGGTCGATCCAGCACAGTACGGCCCCTATGTCCCGGGTATCACCACCGCGGTGCATGACGCTCTCGTGGCGGGCGGTACCGAGGACGGTGGCCTCGTCGATTCGCTGGTCTGCGACGGCATCGTGGCTGGCATCGGCGCCATCATGGGCTTCGTCCCGCAGATGTTCCTGCTCTTTGTGATGCTGTCCTTCCTGGAGGACTGCGGCTACATGGCCCGCGTCGCCTTCATCATGGACCGCGTGTTCCGCCGCTTTGGCCTGTCCGGTAAGTCCTTTATCCCCATGCTCGTGTCCTCGGGCTGCGGCGTCCCCGGCGTCATGGCCACCAAGACCATCGAGAACGAGAAGGACCGCCGCATGACGGTCATGACCACCACGTTTATTCCCTGCGGTGCCAAGCTGCCGATCATCGCCCTGCTCATGGGTTCCATCATCGGCGATTCTTCCACCACCGCCGCATGGATCAGCCCGCTGTTCTACTTCTTGGGCGTCTTTGCCGTCATCGCCTCGGGCCTCATGCTCAAGAAGACCAAGCTCTTCGCCGGTCGCCCGACGCCGTTCGTTATGGAGCTTCCCGCCTATCACTTCCCGGCAATCCGCTCTTGGGCGCTGCATGTATGGGAGCGCTGCTGGGCCTTTATCAAGAAGGCCGGCACGGTCATCTTTGCGTCCACCGTCGTCGTTTGGTTCCTCTCCAACTTTGGTAGCTACAACGGCGCCTTTGGCTACCTGCCTTCCATGGAGGGCATCCCCGAGGAGTTCATGGATTACTCCGTGCTTGCCATGTTCGGCAACCTGGTCGCTTGGATCTTCGCCCCGCTCGGCTTTAGCACCTGGCAGGCCACCGCACTGACCGTCTCGGGTCTCGTTGCCAAGGAGAACGTTGTCGCCACCGCCGGCTCGCTGCTTTCCGTTGCCGACGCCGGCGAGACCGACCCGAGCCTGTGGACCGCGTTTGCGGCTATGTTCCCGACCATGGGCGCTTGCGTCGCCTTTGGTGCCTTCAACCTGCTGTGCGCTCCGTGCTTTGCCGCTATCGGCACCATCCGTAACCAGATGAACTCCGGTAAGTGGACCGCGATTGCCATCGGCTACGAGTGTGCCTTTGCTTGGGTCATCGGCCTGTTCATCAACCAGTTCTATAACCTGCTTGTTCTTGGGCAGTTTGGTATCTGGACGGTTGTGGCCATCGTGCTGCTGGCTGCGATGCTCTTCCAGATCTTCCGTCCCATGCCCAAGCATGCTTGGACCGACGAGGACGAGACCAACACCTCTTCCGCCGCAGTTTCCGCTTAAGTCCAAATAAGGATTAGCCCCTTTCCACGAGCCCGGGTGTCCCAGTGACACTCGGGCTTTTTGGTGCAATGGGGGACAGATTGCTTTGCTCCAGAAGTAAGATGTGGCGTTTCCGCAGATAAAACCGACCAAAACAAACCTGTCCCTTTTTGGCAGGTGGAAGATGGGGTAAAGTAAGTGGTGGTTAACTAGAGGAGGCTTACTATGGCACCTATCGATATTGTTGTGTTGGCTGTTATCGGCATTGCGTTTGTCGCCGTGTGTGTGCGTATCTACCGAAAGGGCACCTGCGCCGACTGCGCCCAGGGTGGCGTTTGCACGGGGCATTGCTCCAACAAAAAGACGTGCGCCGCACTTAAGGGCGTGGACAAAATCGCCGAAGACTTGGGCCGCGGGATCAAATAAGGCCCGGAC
>CABMPS010000140.1 GCA_902388545.1 uncultured Collinsella sp. | reverse complement strand
CGTGCTCTAGAACCTCGGACTCAACGGAGGACAAGTCGAGCGCAGCCAATCCGCACCCCTCGAGCAGGGCATGCGCGCACTCGGCAGCGGCATCCACGCGATGGCGCTTGAGCTGCGAGCGCGCCACCGAAGCGGCAACGAACTTGCGCGGAGCCTTACCGGCGCATACACGATCGAGCGCCTCAAGCGACAGCGCAGCACCCAGCCGCAGCGGATCGCAGCCAAAAGCCGACGCCACGGTGTTGTCCACAAGCAGCAGTGCATGGGCCTCACGAGACGCGCGGCCCAGAGCGCGAAGGTCGGGCACACGCAGACCAAGCCCGCCGATGGAGTTGACGAACCACCACAGATGCGGCCCCTCGGCATCAAGCGTAGCATCAAAGCCCTCGGACGCGGCAGCAAACGCTGCAACCGATGGCTCCCCCACCATAGCCAGGTCGCAGGCATCAAAGCCGCGCGCAAACGCATCGGTAAAGTCATCCGCAAAGGCCACCAGGCGGTCACGGGGACGCACGATACCCAGCAGCGACAGAGCCGCCGGCACATGCGGGGCCGCGAACAACCGCGCCTCACGCGCACTGGCCCTTACAGCCCAGACCTCTTCTAGCTGCTGTACGCCCATACGGCACCGTCCCTTCAAAACAAAAACCCACGCTGCGGGTGTTCCCCGCATCGTGGGCAACGGCTGCAGTATAGCGCCGATATGCGACGACTCGCCTAAATGCTGAGCGTATGGTAGTTTACGTTCGCACCCGGGGCGTCAACGGTCACGCCATAGGCCTCGGGATAGATGCGCGTCGAAAACACGAGCGCGCCATCATTCACAAACACCTCGACCGACGAGACATCGCCGACAATGCGCACGTTACGAACCTCGTCGACGGGCTCCCAGCGCACGGTACGACCGCAACCGGCAGAAGCGCGACCCTCATCGGTAAATCGCATCTCAAAGCGCGCAGGCAGCTCACCATTGGCGGGCATAAACGCCAGCCTTAGCTCGCCATCAACGATCGCGGTAAACGCGCCGTCGACACCGTCAACAACAACGTCAAAGCAGGTATCGCCGGCAACCTCCAACGAACCCTCCCCCACACGCACCGAGGCATAATGACGCTCGATCTCGCGCGCCGGCTGCTGCAGCACCACGCCGCCAGCAACGGCTGTAAGCTCACGCGGCACTGTCATGCAGTGCTGCCAGCCGCACGCCACGGTGGGTGCGTTGCCATAGGTCGGCTCATCGGGCATGCCCATCCAGCCGATCAGAATGTGGCGACCGTCCTCGGCCGTGAACTCCTGCGGCGCATAGAAGTCAAAACCGGCGTCCCACAGGCGTAACTCGCCCAGCTCATAGGCACCGTCACCACTGGTAATGTCGCCCGTTACAGGCATGTAGCCAGCAGCGTATACGTTGCCGCGGTCCCAACGACCGCCCTCGAGCCCCTGGGGAGAGAAGGACAGGAACTTCGCCGGCACACCGCCATCGGCCTCAAGCTCAAGGTATCCCGGGCACTCCCACATAAAGCCAAAGCGCTCGGGCGTAGACACGCGATTCTCGAGCTCCCAACTAAGCATGTCAGCCGAGCCGTACACCAAGATCTCTCCCACGTCGCGACCGGCCCCCTCGCCATGCATGGCGCAAAAACGGCTCTCGACATGCGGCCCGTCAACGCGACGACGCGCACCCAGCACCATGTGATAGCGACCAGCCTCATCACGCCACACCTTGGGGTCGCGCACATGGCAAGTCAAATCCTCGGGATAATCTTCGGACGCCAGCACCACGCGCTTTTGGCTGAACTCCCGACCGGCAAGGCCATCAACGCTCTCGACATACACAGTATCGGCGCGGCGACCGGTATTGACGTAGTCGTACGTGCCGTCCGCATCGGAAAGCTTAACGTTGCCCGTGTACAGTACGCGAATGCGACCGTCCTCGGCAAGCGCGGAGCCCGAATACACACCGTGGCAGTCGAAGGGCTCATCGGGCAGCAGCGGGGCGCCAACGTAGTCCCACGTCATAAGATCGCGACTCGTCGCATGACCCCAGACCTTAACGCCGCCCTCGACATCAAAGGGTGCATACTGAAAATAGGCATGGAACACGCCGCCCGCTTGGCAAAGACCGTTGGGGTCATTGAGCCAACCCGCCGGCGGCATAATATGGAAGCGCTGGCCATACGCGCCATGACCGCACTCAGAGGCGGCAGCGTCAACAGCGGCAACCAACTTTGCAAGGTCGCGACCAAGTGCATTAGACATATCAAAGTCCTAACGGATCGAAAGTAACAAGGCATCAGAGATCGGCACCAGATACGGGAAACGCCCGCGAGAATACAACCCGCGGGCATCTCCTCAATCAAAAGCTCTTAGGCCTGCACGGAAGCTTTGGGCTCGTCCTTGTACAGGACAAACGAGACGGCAAAGGAAACCAGCGCGGCGACCGCAAACATGATCGCGTACTGCACGGGCTGGGCCAGGCACAGCAGGATACCGAAGATACCGGTAACGCCGGTGCCGGAAGCGGCAAGCGAGGTGAGCGCGCAGACCAGGGCGCCGCAACCGCCACCGATGCAACCAGCGATGAAGGGCTTAAAGAAGCGCAGGTTCACGCCGAAGATGGCAGGCTCGGTAATACCCATGAAGGCGGACAGAGCCGAAGGAAGCGCCAGGCCCTTGATCTTGGCATCGCTGGTCTTAAAGGCAACGGCAAGCGCTGCGCCACCCTGAGCGATGTTGGCAGCGCTGGCGATGGGCAGCCAGTAGGTCACACCGTACTGGGCGAGCTGACCCAGGTCGATGGCGGTGTACATCTGGTGGATACCGGTAACGACCGTGGGGGCATAGAACAGGCCGACGATAAAGGAACCGATACCAAAGGGCAGGGTGAGCAGGGCCTGAATCAGACCGAGGATGGCGTTCTCGCCCCACACGAAGATGGGACCGACGGCAACGAGGGTCACGAGCACGGTAAGGAACACCGAGACGAGCGGGGTCACAAAGAGGTCGAATATCTCGGGGACAACCTTGTGGAGACGCTTCTCGAGGAAGGCCAGAATGGCGCAAGCGATAACGATGGGGATAACGTGGCCCTGATAACCGACCCACTCAAAGCTGTACACGCCGGGGATGACGGTGACCATGGTCTGCACGCCCTCGGAGGCAACCGTGTAGGCGCTCTGCAGCGAGGAGTTGATGAACGCACCTCCGACGACGGCGCCCAAATACGGGTTGGCGCCAAAGGCCTTAGCCGCGGAGTAGCCGATCAGGATCTGCAGAATGCCAAAGGACGTGCCCGAGACCAGGTCGGCGATCTTGTAGATAAAGTTATTGGTGTCGAGCGCGATAAAGCCGTTGGAGGCCATAAAGTTGAGCGCGCTCATGATTCCCAGCAGCAGGCCCGAAGCCACAATGGCGGGGATGATGGGGACAAAGACGTCGCCGAGCACCTTAATGGCACGCATAAAGATGTTCTGCTGCTGTGCCGCGGCCTCCTTAACCTCGGCCTTGGTGGCAGCCTCGACGCCGCTAAGCGAGATGAACTCCTCGTAGACCTTGTTGACGGTGCCAGTGCCAAAAATAATCTGGAGCTGGCCTTGGGCCTCAAAGACGCCCTTGGCGCCGTCGATATTCTCGATGGCCTCCTTGTCAACCTTGGCGTTATCGGCAATCACCAGGCGCAGACGTGTGGCGCAGTGTGCGGCCGAAACAACGTTGTCGGCGCCACCGACGTTGTCGAGCACCTCTTGGGCTGATTTACGGTAGTCCATGACTTCCCTTTCCTCCAACGGGCGCATTTGCACCCGGCCATCTTTGACACTTACACTGTAATCGTTTTCAGTTATTTATAGCTGTAATCGTTTTCATATAGCGGTAAACGGTCGATATTTGACGGTGAAAGGTAGTTTTGAGCCAAAAACAGGGAATCAAAGGCCGGCAGACATGCCCAAAGCCTAGACATTCATCAGCTGATGGCCGAGCTTGAGCGTCTTGAGACCGCTCTCCCCCTCCACGCCATCGAGCGTGTTGAGCAACATATTGGTCGCCTCGACGCCACTGGTCAGATAGCCATAGTGCACGGTGGGAATGCCGCCCGTCAGCGCGCGCAAAAACGCGTTGTCGCCAAAACCGCTTACGCGGTGTATGCCCTCGCCCATGCCGCGAACCTCATCGATGGCACGCAGCGCGCCCGCCGCCATGGTGTCGGTCGCGCAGGCGATAAACGAAACATCGGGAGCGACGGAAAGCAGTTCACGCGCCGCGCCATAGCCCGAGTCGAGCGTAAAGGACCCCTGGCGAATCAGGCTCGGATCAAGCGCCACGCCCGCGGCGCGCAAGCCGGCCTCAAAACCGCGACGGCGGTCATAACCGGCCGCGCGGTCCTCCTCGGTAACTCCAATGTAGGCAATCTTGCCGTCAACGCGACCCGCAAGCGCATGACCCAGCTCAAAGGCGGCCTCGTAATCGTCGTGATAGACGCACGCCGCGCCGTCAACATTCTGGCCGATCAGCACGATGGGCACGCGGCACGATTCAATCGCCCGACGGTGCTCGCCGGTGATCATGGTTGCCACCAGCACAATGCCATCGACCGGGTGGTTTTGGAATAAATCGAGGTATTCGAGCTCGCGATCGGCCGCGTTGTCGGTATTGGCAAGCAGCATCTGGTAGCCACGGTGACCGAGCACCTGGCCAATGCCGGCGGTAATGCGGCTCACGGATTCCGAGTTGATCTTGGGCACGATGACGCCGATGAGCTTGGTGGAACCGGTGCGCAGCGCGCGAGCCTGGCTGGACCGCACATATCCGGTCAGCTCAATCGCCTGCTTAATGCGCTCGGCTTTATCCGCCGAGATATACCCACCGTTGAGGTAGCGCGAAACGGCGGCGCTCGAAACGCCGGCCAGCTCGGCCACATCTTTCATCTTTACCACGAGTACCCCTGTCATTGAAATCGCTTTCACCATGATACCTGTTCGTTCCGGCGTTCTAACGAACGCCGGATTGCTCGACGCTGCGCGGACATCTGCCGGGCAATTTGCTCGCGGGGTTCTAACCGTGGTACTCGCCGTTGTACTGGATGAGCGTTAGGTCTTCCACGCCGTCGAGTGCGCGGATGGCGTCGGCATACGGCATATCCACGCCGTCCGAGAACACCTCGACGGCCATCTCGACCTTGTCACCGCGCATCGTCTTAGATTTGACGGTGAACTTGGTACGCCCAAATGCACGGACGATGTCGTCGCCGGTGGTCTGGCCCGTGTAGTGGATGACCATCATATACACGCGCGCCTTATCCTGATGACTCGCAAAGCCGG
>CABMPS010000139.1 GCA_902388545.1 uncultured Collinsella sp. | reverse complement strand
ATACAAAACGTCCCAGCAGCACGCCGATCAGGATGAGTGTTCCGGTGACGTAATACGAAAAGCTGAACTTAGACGAGCCCACCACCGACTGAAACGACCCGATGGGGCACGCACCTGAGGCCGCCGGACACGAGTAGCAGTTGAGCCCCGGCACGCAGACGGCTTTGCCCGCCCCCTGGTAGATGCCTCCCTTGGCAAAATTAGGCAGGTGAATGTTGGTCGCAAGCGTTGCCGCCGCCTGAATCAATCCGCGAAATCTCGCCAAAAGATGCGATACGGTATTTTTTCTTTTAACCAATTCCGATACACTCCAAGCACAGCCTGATTGCCTTGGCCAGCACGGCATCTGCCTCGCCGCGCATAATGCCAAAGCCAACCATGGCTACCCCAACGATCAGCAAAGCCACCTGCGCCACAGGCTTAATCGCTTTGAACAATCTGACCACTCCTTTCGTTTCGCGACCCATTGGACCATACCGACTATAAAATCCGTGTTAAGCGCGAATGACTATGCAAGGAGAACGTTATGCGCATCTTGGTCGTCGAGGACGAGCGGGCGCTGTGCGATGCAATCGCACGCAGCCTGCGCAACTTGGCCTATAGCGTCGACTGCTGCTACGACGGGCAGCAGGCCCTCGATCTGCTCGATATCGAGACCTTCGATCTTGTCGTGCTCGACCTTAATCTCCCCCACGTCGACGGCATGACCGTACTCAGGCAGCTCAGAATTACCGATTGTGAGACCAAGGTGCTCGTGCTGTCGGCACGCGGCGAGGTCTCCGACAAGGTAGCGGGGCTCGATGCGGGCGCCAACGACTACCTCACCAAGCCGTTCCACCTTGACGAGCTGGCGGCACGTATCCGCAGCCTCACGCTCAGGCGCTTTACGCAAAGCGATGTTGTCCTGACCTGCGGATCGCTGAGCTTTGACACCAAGGCGCGCGTCGCCTCCGTGGGCGACGAGGCCCTATCCCTCACACGCAAGGAGACCGGCATCTTGGAGTACCTGATGCTTAACCAGGGACGACCGGTGAGCCAAGAGGAGCTCATCGACCACGTATGGGATAGCAGTGTCAACAGCTTTAGCAACGCGACCCGCGTGCACATCTCGTCACTGCGCAAAAAGCTGCGCGGCGCGTTGGGGCACGACCCCATCCGTAACCGAATCGGCGAGGGCTACGTTATGGAGGACGGCGAATGAAGCGACTGTCCCTGCAATGGCGCATCACGTTGATGACAGCTCTGCTGATATGTTTGACCTGCGTACTTATTAATTGCCTGGTTGGCTACTCCGGCATGCGCTACATGGACTCAATCGGTACTGAAATGTCGGAGCATAGCAAGGCGGAGGCGGCCTCGCCCAACTCGTTCGACCCGACGAGCAAGGAGCTCGACGACGATCTGACCATCGTCGTGAGCGACGCCCAAGAATCGTTTGGTGCGACGAGCTGGTACATAACCGCAGCGGTGACGCTACTCGGTGGCGTGCTGGCCTACTTTGTGAGCGGGCATGCGTTGCAGCCGCTGCGTACCTTTGCAGCGCAAGTCGAGAGCGTGCGGCCCGACAACCTCGCCGACACAAAGATCAGCGAAGATGTGCCCTCTGAGCTTAGGCGTTGCAGCGCGTCGTTTAACGACATGATTGCCCGCCTTGACGAAGGTTTTTCTGCACAAAAACAGTTTACGGGCAATGCGGCGCACGAGCTGCGCACGCCGCTTGCGCTCATGCAAGCTCAGGTTGAGCTGTTTTGCGCCGAGCACCCCGACGCCGATGCAGATACAGCGCGTCTGCTCGGGCTGCTGCAAGAGCAGACCGAGCGAATGACGCACATGACAAAGACCCTGCTCGAGATGAGCGAGTTGCGCAGCGTCCCCTGCAACGATGCGATTGACCTGGCGCCGATGATCGAAGAAGTGCTCACCGACCTGGCGCCCCTTGCCGAGCAAAAGGGCATCGCGCTCGCAAGCGAGGGCGACGCGCAAACGACCGGCAGCGACACGCTGATCTATCGGCTGCTGTTCAACTTGGCCGAAAACGCCATTCGCTACAGCACGCCCAACTCGACCGTACGAATCAGCGCCCGCGTCGAGGGCGACCGTGTACTGCTACGGGTGCACGACCAGGGACAAGGCATTCCCGAGCAATACCAGACGAGCATCTTTCAGCCCTTCTTTCGCGTCGATAAATCGCGCAGCAGGGCATATGGCGGCGTGGGGCTGGGGCTTGCGCTGGTCTGGGAGATCGCCGCACTCCACGGCGGTTCCATCGAGGTCGAAGAGAGCTCAGAGAGGGGAACGACTATGCTCGTGACTCTTCCCGCGCATAACATCGAAGATGCGACAAAGGAACTGCCCCTTTGTCACATCTGTTAGTTCGCAGGATACGTGAGGCCCAAGATGCACGAAATTGGGCGAAGCGCCAGCAAAAAGCCCCCGCTTCCAAGCGGAAACGGGGGCTAGGTGAGTTAGCTTACTCCCACTCCACCGTGCCAACCGGCTTCGGCGTGAGGTCGTAGCACACGCGGCAGATACGGGGAACCTCGGCGGTGACGCGAGCGGTGATGCGCTTGAGCAACGCCCAGTCGAGCTCAGGCACCTCGGCGGTCATAACATCGACGGTGTTGATGCAGCGAATGATGCAGGGCCAATCGTAGGCGCGCTTGCCCTCGCGCACGCCGGTGGCGCGGAAGTCGGGCACGACGGCAAAATACTGCCAGATGGTCAGACCCGCATTGTCGATCTCCTCGCGCACGATCGCGTCGGCTTCGCGCAGCGCCTCAAGACGGTCGCGGGTGATGGCACCAAGGCAGCGGACGCCCAGGCCGGGACCGGGGAACGGCTGGCGCTCGACCATGTTCTCGGGCAGGCCGAGCTCGCGACCGACCACGCGGACCTCGTCCTTGTACAGCAGTTTGACGGGCTCGCAGAGCTCAAACTGTAGGTCCTCGGGCAGACCGCCCACGTTGTGGTGAGCCTTCACGCCGTCTTGGGACTCAAGAATGTCGGGATAGATGGTGCCCTGGGCGAGGAAACTGACCTCGTCGCCAACCTTGCGGGCCTCCTCCTCGAACACGCGAATGAACTCGGCGCCGATAATCTTGCGCTTTGCCTCGGGCTCCTCGACGTCCACGAGCTTATCCAGGAAGCGATCGGTAGCGTCGACATAGACCAGGTTCGCATCCATCTGGTTCTTGAAGACGTCGACGACCTGCTCGCTCTCGCCCTTGCGCATCAGGCCGTGATTCACATGCACGCAGATAAGCTGCTTGCCGATGGCCTTGATCAGCAGTGCCGCGACAACGGAGCTGTCAACGCCGCCGGAAAGGGCCAGCAGGACTTTCTTGTCGCCGATCTGCTCGCGGATTGCAGCGATCTGCTCTTCGATGAACGCCTGGGCAAGTTCGGGAGTGGTGATTCGCACCATGTCGTCGGGACGCTTGTTGGGATCCATGCAGAGCTCCTTTTCGGTTCGATGGGAGTGCGTTGCATGTATGCAAACGCACCGTCATATGACCTCATTATATGCAGAGCGAGGTCCGTTTCCCATCGCTGCGTCAGAGCTTTTTGCAGGGGTGGCAGTTTTTCTATATTCCAAGGTCAGCTAGGCTTCGACAGCCACCTTGGGAGCATCGCCAATAGACTCTTCCTTTATACGTTCGGCATAATCGTAGGCGATACCCACAAATTCCAGTCCCGAGCAACAGGAGTACAATTGCTGCTAATGTTGCCACCTGATGGGAGATGGAAGATGGACTGCGATGGCTACCCATGCGTTCCCATGCCGTTGATGTGTACCGCCTTTGTGCCGGGGCAGATTGACGCTGCGGTTGCAGGCATTTCCGACCCCGATTCGCGCGCCATTGCCACGGCAGAAGCGCTGTACTTTCGCGGACAGGCCACCCTCGCCGCCGAGACAGCACGCCCCCATCTTGACGCCACCGACCCCGCACTGCGCTATTCCGCATGCTTTATCTGCGGATATGCCAGTCTGTCGCTCAACCGTATCGCCGATGCCCGCCGTTGCCTTGCGGGCATCCTCGATACGCCAACTGACGAGGAATCGCCCGCCGTCCACGCCACGCATATCCTGTTCGCCTCGGCCGCGAGCGTCCTGCTGCACTTACCTTCCCCGTATTCCGCCGAAGAGTTTTATCCGCTTGCGGCGCATCTGCCCGAAGGCCTGCGCCTGTTCGCCAGCTACGTGATGGCGCATGCCCTGTACCTGCGCGGCGAATATGGCCGCAGTCTGGGCATGGCGGAAAACGCCCTGATCATGAAACAGGGAAGTTATCCGATCTCGGAACTGTTCCTGCACCTGGCAGCTTCCATGGCATGCATGAGCCTCAAGGACATCGACGCCGCAAAAACGCACTTCGGAGCCGCTTGGGACATTGCGCGCCCCGACGGCCTTATCGAGCTCATCGGCGAGCACCACGGCCTTTTGCAGGGGCTTATCGAGGCATGCCTAAAAACGCAATACCCTGACGACTTCGCGCGCATCATCGAGATCACGTACCGCTTCAGCTACGGCTGGCGGCGCATCCACAACCCCGATTCGGGCGAGGATGTGGCCGACGATCTAACGACCACGGAGTTCACCATGGCCATGCTCGCCTGCCGCGGGTGGACCAATGCCGAAATCGCTCGTCATATGGGTGTGTCGCCGGGCACCGTCAAAAACCGACTATCCGGCGTATACGCAAAGCTTGGCATCGGCACACGCGCCGAACTGGTCGCGCATATGTTGCGTTAGCGACCGGGCTGCCAAGCGCATCGAACGCGCTCCGGGGCCTGGCGCTTTCGCGCGCTCAAATTGGACATTTTGGCCATCGAACGGCACTACCGCCACGGGGCACCTTCTCGCAAAATTGGATTATTTCCTCCGATGTTTGCGGGATGGGAGCCAAAGATGCTTGATCGCCGTTCGTTACTTGTTGCCGGAGCGTCCTCGCTGGCGAGCATTATGTTGCCGCGCGTGCCGGGAAGCGCAAACGCCTTCATATTGCCGTTCGCGCCCACCGCAGCCTATGCCGACGAAAAAGATCCCTTCAGGGTGCTCGTTCTCTCGCGCACCATGTTTGGTGTGGTCGTGGTCGACGTCGCCAACAAGAATACGCCCATCGCAGGTGCCCAGGTCACGCTCGCATCGCGCTATGCCGCAGACAAGCAGCTCACCGCCACGACCGATGACGAGGGCACGGCCATCTTTGAGGTCGCGCCGCTTTCGGAAGGCTACGTGGACGAGGCAACGCTCCTTGACGCGTACGACTTTAACGGCGGCATCTCCATTAGCATGGCGGGCTACCGTGATGTCGAGATTCCCC
>CABMPS010000138.1 GCA_902388545.1 uncultured Collinsella sp. | reverse complement strand
AAAGGACCGAGGCCGTGCGCATGGACACCAGCGTGCCCATCTCTGCCGAGGGCCTGCGCGCCGCCGAGCTGGAGGCCAACCGCATCGTCTGGCAGGACGTGCCGGTGGTCATCACCTACCCCACCCCGCAGGAGCTGGCCGCCCTGACCTACCGCAGCAAAAAGGAGATCGAGGGTGTACTGGGAGAAGGCTGCCCACGAGGAGGCCGAGCACGCCGCCAAGTTCGCCGAGCTCCTGGGCGAGGTCGTGACCGACTCCACCAAGAAGAACCTCGAGATGCGCGTTGAGGCCGAGAACGGCGCCACCGCCGGCAAGACCGATCTCGCCAAGCGCGCCAAGGCCGCTGGTCTCGATGCCATCCACGACACCGTGCACGAGATGGCTCGCGACGAGGCTCGCCACGGCAAGGCTTTCGCCGGCCTGCTAAAGCGCTACTTCGGCTAAGCCAAACGCCTGAGAGACATTCTCTAGCTTTATAAGGCCCGGACCGCATGGTTCGGGCCTTTTTCGTGTCTTGCAAACCAGTTAACGTCCCAAAAATAGGACCACCTTTGACATCGGCTTCGCGTCAAAAACTAAGTGAGTAGCCTTTTGGGAACTTGTCGAGCAGACCACCCGTATTGCTTTATAAAACCGCAGGTAGATAGCTTGCCGCAAAACAATCTGGTCGCCATCACGCTAAAAGTCTACTCACTTAGATTTGCAACCGTCCATGATCGGGCCTTTTTGTGTCTAACGGGCATCTTTTTGTCGATTTCTCCCAGTTTTGACCAGTCAACGAATAGCTCAGACCGAAGCAATGCCTCGGCCCCTTGCTCCTCCAAGCTTTTATCGCGATATTCAACATCGAGCAACCTGCATACGGCCTTAACAATCGCATGGAATCTATCATCATCGGATATCTGTCCGTGTGTCAAGAGAAATACATCGTAGCCCATGGCCTGAAGCGCCGTCATGCGGTCGGCGTCACGCAAACCATCCCCGGCTCGCCCGTGTGAGCCCTTTCCTTGGCATTCAATGGCCACCTGTCGCTCTCCGTCCGGCGAAGAAAGAAGTAGGTCGATATATACACGGGACTTGCCTACAATCGCCCGAGCACTTGCGCTTAGCGCCACTTCGACATTGAGCTCTATGCCGCAAAAACCTTCGCCTCCCAATGATCGTGGCAACCCAAGCAACAAATACGTCTCAACCTCAAAAGGCGATGCGGCACCCAGTGGAACGAGATGCGATACCGCGACAAATCGCTTGCCGTAACGCATCCCACAAACATCTGAACAAAAACGGTCAAGGTCTCCGCCCAAAACCAAAGCGTCTCGACGCCATAAATTTGAGGCGGTGCCGTCCTCGGACGGGCAGCGCACCCAACCGAACGTTGTCGAAATCGCGCCCGAATCAATTGCACGCGAAAGCTCCGCCTCAAGTGCCGCCGGCAGGGCACACACGGCAAACAAGCCACACATCTCCGCCAATACCAAAAGAAGCTGAAGATCCGTCAGATGCCGCAACATGATGAATGCCGTCAGTAGAGGAGACGTAATCAAAACCCCATGCTCCGTTTCCAGCACGGATTCCCTGGGAAGCTCACCAAGAAACAGCCGCTGCCTAATGCTGGCAGGACAAGTCCGTTTGTTTCTCGTCCGAACCAATGTATACAACGGAAAACCGAGCGCGACCGCAGCCGTCGGGTTGCGGGCGAGATCATATCGCTGCCGGTCTTCTTCCGGTCGTGGAAGCGGCGGACACAAAGCGCGGACTTGAGGAGGCAAACGCCAGTACCTAAAAGCTGATATGTCACAAAGTAGATCCTTCATAGGCACAGGAAAACACGAATTTCAACCCAGTCAGTCACGCATTGGCGCGAACGCACCAAAAATGGCGCCGAACGGACTGCCAAGTTTTCAACAGCCCTCCCCAACTGGCCAAAAGCTTGCCGAGAGCTGGACGGAGCCCTGTTGAAAACCCCATTTTTTTCTCATGCAGGAGCTTTGCGCGGCAAGTGAGTAGACTTTTTTGAACATCCCGAGCAGGCCGGTCATCCTGCTTTTCAAAACCGCAGGTAGATAGCTTGTTACAAAACTGTCTGGTCGCCAAAGTGCTAAAAGTCTACTCACTTAGGTTGCAGAGTGCTCCCCATTAGCTGCAATTCCAAGGTAGTTAGTACTTTTGGACTCAGATCGTCATACTGAACAAGAATTTGAGTTGAGTTTTCAGGGACAGATGCGCCATCGGCACACCAAAAACAGTCACCGATATCGATAAAAGGGATGCTCGAGCGCGTGAGGGCCCGTGCAAAAGAGCTTCCGCCCGCGTCACACTCCACGGCCACGACGCAGTAAAGGCCGGCGTCCGCGTACTCGATCGAGACTTCCCCTGCCGGAAACGTTTTCCGTACAAGCGCCGCCAGGCCATCACGCGCCCCACGAGCACGAGCGCGCACGCGGTTCACATGTCGCTCGTAATCACCCGATTCCAGCAAACGCGCCAAGGCAACCTGATCAACAGAACTTACCGACGAGGCGTAGAAACCAAGGTTGCGTTTAAACCTCTCCATTAGTTCATCGGGCAGCACCATGTACGCCAAACGCAACGCCGATGAAAGACTCTTCGAAAACGTGTTGGTGTAGATAACCGACTGGGCGGCATCGATCGACGCGAGCGCGGGAATCGGCTTGCCGGCAAGGCGAAACTCACAATCAAAGTCGTCTTCGATGAGATACCGACCTGGCCGCTCGGCAGCCCAGCTCAGCAACGCATAGCGACGTGCAATGCTCGTCACAAGACCGGTCGGATACTGATGAGACGGCATCAGGTGAAGGACATCGGTCCCGGTTTTCTGCAGAGCGCTCAAGTCCACGCCCTCAGCATCCAACGGGACATGCCGCACTTCGCAACCCATGGCCTGATAGATGCGCGTCAAGCGCAAATAGCCTGGATCCTCGACGGCATACACCTTGTCCGCGCCAAGCAACTGAACCAACATGGTATCGAGCAGCTGGGCGCCCGCACCGATAACGATATTGTCGGGATTGACATTCATGCCCCTTGTCCCGCGCAGATGGTGCGCAATCGCATGTCGCAGTCGAGCGGTGCCCTGCGCCGGTGCGGGCGAAAAGATTTCACGCTCGTCTTCGGACGTCAGCGTCGCCCGTAGCGCACTTTGCCAAAGCCGCGCCGCCTCCAAAGCGGAAGGAGAAAGTGCGTCGGATCGCTCTGCCTGCCCCATGGCATCATGCGCGCTGGGACCAACAGGGACGGCATCTCGGTCGATATCCCCCGCAGCCAAAGCCAAAACCGGCGCATCCGGAAGCTCGCACGCGTAGTAGCCACGACGCGGCATTGAGCAAATATAACCCTCTGCAAGCAACTGGCTATATGCATTCTCGATGGTAATGACACTGATACCCAGATGACTCGCAAAGGCGCGCTTAGACGGCAGATGCTCCCCTGCCGCAATGCGCCCGGCAACAATATCATCGCGAATTTGCTGGTAAACATACTCATAAAGCGATGCTTCGCCGCGATTTTCCAAATTGTAGTCAAGCATGGGTCTATCACCTGACCTTATCGAATCATTCAATCTGGCATTAGTCTGACCTTGTTATTATCTCGAAAACTGAGTATTTCGCCATACCCAGCTCCCCGATAGGATGTTCCGTCAAGCAATGCACATGCCAACCAAGGGAGCAACCATGGCAGAACAGACCAGCAAGGCAGATCGTGTCAAACTCAATCGCGAGCTCGCACAGATGCTCAAGGGCGGCGTCATCATGGACGTCACCACGCCCGAGCAGGCACGCATCGCCGAAGAGGCGGGTGCTTGCGCCGTCATGGCGCTTGAGCGCATCCCGGCCGACATCCGTGCCGCGGGTGGCGTCTCGCGCATGAGCGATCCCAAGATGATTAAGGGCATCCAGGAAGCCGTCTCCATCCCCGTTATGGCCAAGTGCCGCATCGGCCACATTGTCGAGGCGCAGATCCTGCAGGCCATCGAAATCGATTACATCGATGAGTCCGAGGTCCTCTCCCCTGCCGACGATGTCTACCACATCGACAAGACCCAGTTTGACGTGCCGTTTGTCTGCGGTGCCCGCGACCTGGGCGAGGCGTTACGCCGTGTTGCCGAGGGCGCCACGATGATTCGCACCAAGGGCGAGCCGGGCACGGGCGACGTCGTCCAGGCTGTGCGCCACATGCGCAAAATCCAAAAGCAGATCCGCGACGTTGTCGCTCTGCGCGACGACGAGCTCTTTGAGGCAGCCAAGCAACTGCAGGTTCCGGTTGAGCTGGTCCGCGAGGTCCATGCCACAGGCAAGCTTCCCGTCGTGAACTTTGCCGCCGGCGGCATAGCGACCCCCGCCGACGCCGCGCTGATGATGCAGCTGGGTGCCGAGGGCGTCTTTGTCGGCTCGGGTATCTTTAAGAGCGGCGACCCCGCCAAGCGCGCCGCCGCCATCGTTAAGGCCGTGGCCAACTTCACCGACGCCAAACTCATCGCTGAGCTTTCGGAGGACCTGGGCGAGGCTATGGTGGGCATCAACGCCGACGAGATCGAGATCATCATGGAGGAGCGCGGACGCTAGTCCAGCAGAAAGGATCGCACATGAGCGATTACGCAGACCAGACGGTCGCCGTGCTGGCGGTCCAAGGTGCTTTTACCGAGCACGAGGCGAGGCTGTCCGAGCTGGGCACACGTTATATTGAGCTGAGGCAGGCGGCTGATTTGAAGCAGAGCTTTGACCGCCTGGTCCTCCCCGGCGGCGAGTCCACCGTTCAAGGGAAGCTGCTTGATGAGCTGGGCATGCTCGAGCAGCTTCGTGCCCGCATCGCCGAAGGCATGCCCGTCCTGGGCACCTGCGCCGGCCTGATTCTGCTGGCTCACGACCTTGCCGCCCATGACGATAAGGGCACGCCGCGTTTGGCAACCATGGATGTACTTGTCGAGCGCAATGCCTACGGCAGGCAGCTCGGCAGCTTTCGAACCAAGGGGCAGGTAGCCGGCATCGACGGTGAAGTGCCGCTGACGTTTATCCGCGCGCCCCGCATCGTCGAGGTCCACGGCGACGCCAAGGCCCTGGCAGAGGTCGATGGCCGCATCGTCGCCGCACGTCAAGACAATCAGCTCGGTGTCACCTTCCACCCCGAGCTCGACGACGACACGCGCCTCCACGAACTGTTCCTGCAAATGTAGACAGAAAACAAACGAGCGTGGATTTTCGGACGCATAGCGATAGACAACCACGTTTGCCCAGATAAAACCGACCAAAATAAACCTGTCCCTTTTTGGCAGGTTTTGATCAAGGCAACGCCGATGTTTTGGCAACGCCAGCGAG
>CABMPS010000137.1 GCA_902388545.1 uncultured Collinsella sp. | reverse complement strand
GCCCGGATCGTACGAGACATCACATAACTTTGCGCCGTTTGCAGTGTCCAGCTCGATGGAAGAGTGGCATCCGCCAACCATGTCGTTCGCTTTTGCCCGATAGGACGCATATCCGTACCAACGCTTAAATGTTTTGCCCTTGAGTAGCTCGGACGCCCTATCGATCAGGCTTGTATCCGTGGTATAGCGCATGGCCCCAAGCTGAATACGCGGATAATTGCTAATACCCAGCACAGCCGGCTGCTCATCAAAATCAACGGTAATGGTCTCGGGCTTGTCGTCGCCGGTCAGAAGTTCGACAGATTGAGTCACAGGCTTGACCACCGGCTCCGTCACCGCAGCAGGTAGAAACGCCATGCCGACAGTGCCCATGCCAACCACGGTAATCGCAAGCGCCAAGACAATCAATCCAATACGGGCAGAACGGCTCACGGCAAAACACCCCACAATGCAAACCTTCGCCACCTGCACTAATGATACCGCCAGCTAACACTATTACCAAAAGAAGCCGCGCGCTCCTCACCACCACAAAGGGGACAGGCACCTTTGTGGTGGTTTTCGACGCTAACGGTCGACCATCTCGCGCAATGAGATTAAACTTGAATTGCTCTCTGAACATATCCATTTCTGCCTATCCTCAACAGATCTTTGTCTCGAGGAGCGCATATGAAGCCGCCTCATTCCACCGGTCGCAACGTCATCGCCATTCTCGCCATACCCATCGTGATGCTCTTCCTTATCGTCATCACGCCCTTTTCCCTTGGTATCACCTCGCCCTTCGATTTATGCGGAATGGTCGACGCCGGCTCGCGTGCCACCTCGCTCTCCTTTATCTGTCGCGGCGTGTTTTACGAAGATGGAATTCCCACCGGAAGTTGGCAGTCAAAGTTGCCACTGCTCGGTCAGATCGACGGATGCTCCCCCTATTTCTGCCTTGGACCTCAGACGCTAAACTATCTAATCGACGACCAGCCACTCGACTTCATCACCCTCGCCTACGACTACGCACCAAACACCGATGAGCGCCACATGAACCAAGTCCTCGACAAGATGCTTGGACAGTGCGGGCTCACCGAGGAGGCCGGTCGAACCATCTATAGCAACCAGAAATTAAAGCGAACAGAACTCCGCCGTGTCGGAAAAATCAAAGGGCGAAACGGGGCCGCCTACTGGGATGCCTGGGCAACACGCGACAAGGGCGAATTCGGACACAGCACCTATATGGTCACTGTCTACACCAAAGACGGAATTAAGGACAATGTTGACGATTTCGCGTCATCCAAACTCGGCATCCCCAAAACAACCAAACCCGCCAGCCCAGATGAAATTCTGTAGAGCCACCCATTAACATGCCGCTCAACGATCACAACAGCATCGAGCTCGTCCCCACCACCACAAAGGTGCCTGCCCCCTTTGTGGTGGTTTTCAACAAAAAGAAGCCGCCCCAATAAAAAGAGGCGGCATCAAGCAAGTCTATTTATTAGCGTCCCTCAAGACCCAACGAGAACGCGGAAATGTCGCCCGGGGCTTTTCCTTTCCCGAACGCGACCCTCGCGAAGCGCGTGAGCGGGCGGGAAAGGGTAAGCCCCGGGCGGACAATTAAGTGCGTTACTCGGCAGCGGCCTTGAACTTGTTGTAGTTGATCAGGCAGCCGGCCTTGACGATGGCACGTTCTTCGGCTGTCATATCGGCAATGTAGAGCTCAATCTGCTCGACCGCACCATCGGCGCGCACCACGTAGGCGGCGATGTTCTTGAGGTCGCCATCGAGCGCGGCACGGATGCCCGGCACAAAGACGTAGTCGCCCACCTCAAAGTTGGGCTCGGCCTCCATCTGGAAGGGCACCATGCCCCAGTTCATGACGTGGGAGCGATAGCGCTTGGTGGCGCACTCGTGAACGATGTTGGCCAGGCCGCCAATTACGCGCTGGCAGCTCGCGGCCTGCTCGCGGGCGGAACCGTCACCGGGCTTCTTGGCATAGAGCATGGAGCCAAACTCGGTCGCCTTGGCATCGGCCGCGACGCCCGCGCCGGTCAGCGCCTCAAACACACCGGCAAGCTCGGCATTGAGCGCCGCCAGGTCGCCCGTGGCCTCGCCGGCCACGCGGCGCTTCTCCACGGCGTCGACCTCCTTGGAGCGACCCACGTAGGCCGGATCGCGGCGGCTCAGCGTAAACTCGGCCAGACCCAGCGGGTTGGAGCGGAAGGAACTCGTCTCGCCCGAGGGAATGAGCTCGTCGGTCGTGGTGACCGGGTCCATGATCTTGGAGCACACCTTAAGCAGGATGTCGTCGCCGAGCGGCTCCATCGCGGGCCACGGCTTGATGTTGGGACCCTCGACCAGCTCGTCTGCCGGCTCGGCCTTGCCAAAGCCCCAGTACACGCGCTTCTTGTAGGGAGCGTCGTCAAAGGTGTACTCGCAGGCCTCGTCCCAAGTCTCCTCGGGCAGGTCGGTCGCCGGCGTCAGGACGCCGCCGTTGGCAGCCGTCGCCGCGATGGAGCGGGCGTCCATCAGAGCCACAGCGCTCAGCTGGCCATTACCCGGCTTGGAACCCTCGCGGTTGGGGAAATTGCGCGTGGTGTGGCGGATGGACAGGCCGTTGTTGGCAGGCGTGTCGCCGGCGCCAAAGCACGGGCCGCAGAACGCCGTGCGCACGATCGCGCCGGCCTCCATAAGGTCGTAGATATAGCCGCGACGCGTGAGTTCGAGCGCCACGGGCTGGCTCGTGGGATAGACCGACAGCGAGAACTCGCCGCAGCCGGTGTTGGCGCCCTTGAGCACGCGGGCAGCCTGGACCACGGAGTCGTAGTTGCCGCCCGAGCAGCCGGCGATAACGCCCTGCTGCACGTGCAGTTTGCCGTCGACGATCTTGTCGAGCAGGCTAAAGTGCGTCTTACCCTCGCCGATCTTGGCGGCCTCAAGCTCCACCTCGTGAAGGATGTCCTCGAGGTTCTCATTGAGCTCGTCGATCTCAAAGCCGTTGGAAGGATGGAACGGCAGCGCGATCATGGGCTTGATGCTCGACAAGTCGACCTCGACGCAGCCGTCGTAGTAGGCGACATCGGCGGGCTTGAGCTCGCGGTAGTCGTCGCCGCGGCCGTGCATGGTCAGGAATGCGTGCGTGTCCTCGTCGGTGGCCCAGATGCTCGACAGGCAGGTGGTCTCGGTGGTCATGACGTCGACGCCGTTGCGGTAGTCGGTCGTCATGCTCGAGATGCCGGGGCCCACGAACTCCATGACCTTGTTCTTAACGTAGCCCTTGGCAAAGACGGCGCGGATGATGGCGAGCGCCACGTCGTGCGGGCCGACGCCGGGGCGCGGGGCACCCGTGAGGTAGATGGCAACGACGCCGGGATAGGCGACATCGTAGGTGTCGCGCAGCAACTGCTTGGCCAGCTCGCCGCCGCCCTCACCCACGGCCATGGTGCCTAGGGCGCCGTAGCGGGTGTGCGAGTCGGAACCCAGGATCATCTTGCCGCAACCGGCAAAGTTCTCACGCATAAAGGAGTGGATAACGGCGATGTGCGGCGGGACGAAGATGCCGCCGTACTTCTTGGCCGCGGAGAGGCCAAAGACGTGGTCGTCCTCGTTGATGGTGCCGCCCACGGCGCACAGCGAGTTATGGCAATTGGTGAGCACGTAGGGCAGCGGGAACTGCTCCATGCCCGAGGCACGCGCCGTCTGGATGATGCCGACAAAGGTGATGTCGTGGCTCGCCATGGCGTCGAAGCGAATCTTGAGCGCCTCGGGGTCGCCGGACGTATTGTGTGCCTGGAGGATCGAATGCGCGATGGTTCCGCGTTTGGCATCCTCGGGCGCCTGCGTAATGCCGCGCTCGGCAGCCTCGGCCGCAGGCACGACCTCGCTGCCGCCGCGCAGGTAGATGCCGTCCTCGTACAGCTTGACCATACTGTCTCCCACTCTGCCCAAAAGATTTGGGCGCATAGCATACATTCGTTCAATATCGTGCCATAGAACGGTTGCGAGTTGGTTACGAATCTGCACGTTCACTTTATCTAGGTAAAGTAAAGGACGTGCCGGTCGAGGGCCGGAAGATTTTGTGCAAGAGCGTCCCTTTCGACTAGTCATTTAAGAACGTCCCCAATGACTACCCTACCGCATCCGGAGCAAGGCAACGCCGCAGGCAGAGGACGGACAGCGAGCGCCGTCCAGAGCGAACAAGTTGGCATGAAAAAGGCAAGGCATAGACCTTCTGGTCATGCCTTGCCCTTTGAATGACAAATTGTCGCCCTGGACGGCGCGCAGCGTCAACTGGTCCGCCGTTCGTCAGAACGGCGGAACCTAGAGATCTCCGCCGGCGCCCAGTAGCTTGCGCATGACTTGCTCGGGGTTAACCGAGCCATCGCGCGGGGCCAGGGCGGTGATCTTCTTCTGCATCTTATACTCGTGCAGCTCGTCCTCGAGCTGGCGCACGCGGGCGCGGAGCTTTTCGTTCTCGCGCTC
Source organism: uncultured Collinsella sp. (assembly GCA_902388545.1). Taxonomy (GTDB): domain Bacteria; phylum Actinomycetota; class Coriobacteriia; order Coriobacteriales; family Coriobacteriaceae; genus Collinsella. The sequence continues at coordinate 936 of CABMPS010000137.1, read as the reverse complement.
GCGCTCCTCGGCACGCTCCTTCATATCGAGGATGCGCACCACGCCGGCAAGGTTGATGCCCTCGTCAGTCAGCTGGTTGATGAGCTCCAGGCGCTCGATATCGGCACGCGAATACAGACGCGTGTTGCCGCCCGAGCGCTGGGGGTTCACCAAGCCCTTGGACTCGTAGACGCGCAGAGTCTGCGGGTGCATGCCGGTCAGCTCGGCCGCCACGCTGATCATGTACAGCGGTTTGTTCCTATTGTCCTCGGCCATGCTACCTGACCCCTTTCCGTCTCGTTATCGTCCATCATAAGCCCGCGGGCGTGGGCGTGCGCCGCGACCGCCCTAGTACGTCGCCTTGTAACGATTGACCTTCTCGCGATAGTCGCGCGTGTCGGCCTCGCGCAGCTTGGTCATGGCATCGCGTTCATCGTCGGACAGGTTCGTGGGAACCTGCACCTTGATCTCGACGAGCAGCGCGCCCGTGCGGCCACGGTGCTTAACATCGGGCGCGCCCATCTCCTTAAAGCGGAACTTCTTGCCCGTCTGGGTGCCCGCCGGCACCTTCAGACGAACCGTCGCGCCGCCGGGTGTGGGCACATCCACCGTGCAGCCGAGCGCCGCCTCGTAAACCGAGATCGGTACCTCCATGGTCACATCGGCACCCTTGCGCTTAAACAGCGGGTGCTCCTCCACATGCGTGGTCACGACCAGGTCGCCGCGCTCGCCACCCGCAACGCCATACTCGCCGCGACGCTTGTAGCGTAGTTTGCCGCCGTCGACCGCACCTGCGGGAACCGAGACCGTAATGGTTTGCTGCTCGCCTGTCGAGGGAATGCGATAGGTGACCTTGTGCGTCACGCCGCGGAACGCGTCCTCGGCCGTCACATCGACGGTCAGCGACAGGTCGCCGCCCTTGCGAGCACGGCTGCGGCCCGCGCCGGCACCGGCAGC
>CABMPS010000136.1 GCA_902388545.1 uncultured Collinsella sp. | reverse complement strand
GGTTTCTTTGTATTCGAAGACTGGTTCTAGGAGATCTTCGATGTTGCAGTGGAGGGCTTTTGCTATGGCTCTTACGCCTGTTACCGAAGCTTCATTGATGTTTCTCTGGCGCTGCTCGTACATTTGGATTGAGCGGAGTGATACGCCCGATTCGTATGCCAGGTCTTGTTGGGTTTTCTTGAGCCGCTTTCTTGCTAGCGCCAGTTTGGTTTGACGAGGTGTTTTCTTCGCCATGTCGCAAATAAGACGCGTCACACGTTCCTCCGAGGCTTCGTGCCAGGGATGATACAGGTTATGCAGCACATCAAACGGAGCGACATGCAGCAGGTCTTCAAAAGACTCTCCCAGGCGCCACTGCAGATACGCCAATATCCAGCCCGTCCAGTATTCCGGTGTTTTCTCAAATCGATAGGTGCGGTCCGGCATAGACCTGGCTTCATAGCCCGACCTTTCGGCGATCAGTGCGAACAGCTCAACGCCCGATTTTCCCGATACGACCCATGCGTTGCCACGCTCAAACTCGCGGGCAACCCCGCTCAGACAAAAGAGTTCAGCAACTTCAGATCCTTCTGCTCCATAGTCATTGACGGCATAGTCAAAGCAGTCACCGAGGTTGTTCATTGCATCCTCGAGGTAGTAGACGGGGTATGTCCTACTCGGCCCACAATCCGTTAACTCTTGGATCATTTAAATCAACCCTCCCTGCCATTAAATCCCTAATGTCGATACCTTCGGAATCGAACCCGTTAACCGTATCCAAGTATTTGCGTCGAGCATTCTGCTCACGCTCAAAACGCTTGGGATAAAACTCAGACCCCGAAGCCTGCTTCCAATCGCAGAATCTAATCACCGAAAAAGCGCGCTCGCTCATAAGAGCATATTGAATACCCAAATCACCCAAGCGCATGATACGTTGCAGCTGTCTGAGCGATATCATGCCGCTGACAAACTGTCTTGCAAACGAAAAATAGGAGTCGTCAGCGCGATAGCCCCGAATAACGTCATATGAAGAAATATCAATCAGGCAGTTATCAAGTAGAAATCGTAGCCCTTCGCGCGCCAATGGCGTCGAGACATTGAACTCTCTGTTATTCGCCAGAATTGCAAGCCAGTTGAGAATCGAGAACTCACCTGATTCCAAATCCAAAATCGCAAGACCATCTAAATCAAGCTCAAATCGATTCGCAATGCCATCAGACTCGGTCCGACATGCCCATTCCATCGCCATTTCCTCATGTGGCGTGCAATAAAACCCACGCCCATAGTCGTTGAACTGTCTACATCTATCCAGCGATGGATGTTCGACAACAACCTCCGACCCGTGCCATAGCTCCATAGCGACCTCCAAAAAATATCACCTCAGTGATAGTTTACCAATAACTATCACTGAGGTGATATAGATAGGAGCTTTGGGGGGGTTAACCTGATTAGAGGCAAGCCTCAGCGATGCGGCGCTTGAGCTCGTCGATGCCCACACCGGTCTGGGAGCTTGTGATGATTACGTTCTCGGCCGGGACATTGAGCTGCTTTTTGATGGCTGCTGCCTGGCGGGCCTGCTGGGTGCGGCTGAGCTTGTCGGCCTTGGTGAGACAGACGATAAAGTTGAACTCGTTGCCCTGCAGATAGTCGATCATGTCGTGATCGAGCTTGCTGGGGTCGTGACGAATGTCCACCAGCGAGACGACCAAGTTAAAGCTGCGCTCCGAGTCGAAGAAGTCGCCGATAAGCTCTGCCCAGCGGTCGCGCTCGGCCTTGGAACGACGGGCGAAACCGTAACCCGGCAGGTCCACGAAATGCACGTCGTCGGCCTCAAAGAAGTTGATGTTGCTCGTCTTGCCCGGCGTGCTGGAAACCTTGACCAGGTTCTTGCGGCCAAAAAGCTTGTTCATAATCGACGACTTGCCCACGTTGGAGCGGCCGACAAAGCTCACCTCGGGGCAGGTGGACTCGGGAATCTGCGAAACCTTGCCATAGCTGGCAACGAACTTGGCAAGCTGGTAGTTAATGGAATCGGCCATGGACACTCCTTGGTCGTAGGTTCTTACAAAAGAGCGCGCTAATAGATAGCAGCGATACGGCGGACGATATCGAGCGTAATGCCACTCGCGGTACGGGCATACTCGAACAGGTCGAACTCACGGTCGCAAATCGCATCGTACGCCTCGTCACAATTATCGCTGATAGCGCGCAACACCAGGCAATCGACACCATTTTTAGTTGCGACATGGGCAATCGCCGCGCCCTCCATGCCAACACAATCGGCATGCGTCGCCTCGATAGCGTCGTTGCGCATGGCGGCACCCGTCACAAAACGGTTGCCCGTGGCAATCGTGCCGACCAGGAACTGCTTGGTGCCCTCGTTCGAAGCGGCTGCATTTGTCGAAGCATTGACAAAGCCACGCTCAGCAAGCACATCGGCAGCAATATCGACCAGCGCAGGCGTCGAGCCAAACTCCTCGAGCCCCGGTGCAGACTCGGCGATAAGCGCGGTATCGGTATCCAGATAGCGCAGGCGTTTGCCAATGACTACGTCGTCGATATGGAGCTTGGGGTTCAAACCGCCTGCAATGCCCGAAAACACAACAGCCTGCGGAGCATACTTGCTAATGAGGTGCTGTGTTGCGGCGGCAGCGTTCACGGTACCCATGCCCGCCGTTGTGGCGACAACTGTCAGTCCGTCGAGCCCGCCGGCCACAACGTTCAAGCCCGCCTCCTGTACCATGCAAACGTTACTCAACTCTTCCTTAATCTGCATGATCTCTTTTTCGAGCGCACCGATAATCGCGATGGTAGCCATGCCATTCCCCAAACCTATACGAAATACTCAACCACGGTATGGTACCAGCATTTTGTTTGACCTCGCCAAACGAACACGCTAAGCCAGCGTAGCGCGGGTATCATAGAGCGCCTTGGCGATGGCAGTCACAACCTCACTCGAATGGTCGCTCCATGGCATCGATGTCATGATGCTCATAATGTAGGTGTCGCCGTCAACATCAATGAGGCCAGCATCGCACGTCGCATTGCAACCTGCCTCGCTGATCCAGCCGGCCTTGTTGCGCACCAAAGCTTGGTCGTCCGCAATGCCATCGCGCACTCATTTATGTCTGTCCCCAATGAGTGCCCTTGGGGAGCGAAAATGGCTCGCTAGCCGATGGCGTTTTTGAGTTCCGCACGGCGCTTTTTCATGCCGGCCATGACGGCGTTGCGCAGCTCGGGCATGCGCGCGGTATCCATCTGGGGCACGCCCTCGAGCTTATAGGGAATACCCAGCTGCTCGTACTTGACGACACCCATCGTGTGATACGGCAGCATTTCCAGGCCCACCACGTTGTGCCATGGAGCGATCAGGCGACCGAGCTTCTCGCATTCCTCCGCCGTATCGGTGATACCCGGCACCACCACGTGGCGAATAACAACCTTAATCTTGCGACGGGCAAGCTCATCGCCAAACGCCAGGATGCGCGCAGGATCGCAACCGGTCAGCTTTTTATGCTCAACCGGATCGGCATGCTTGATGTCGAGCAGCACCATATCGGTCTCGTTGAGAACAGCATCGAACTTCTCCGGATGCTTGGGATCAAATGCATAGCCACAGCTGTCTAGGCAGGTGTGTACGCGGCCATCGGGGTTGTTGTGCATTGCACGGAACAGGTCGGCCAAAAACTCGGGCTGCAGGAGCGGTTCGCCGCCCGAAACGGTAATGCCGCCGCTACGGTAGAACTCATGGTTGCTCTGGAACTCGTCCATGAGATGCTCGACGGTCACCATCGTGCCGCCGTTAACAGACCAGGTATCGGGATTGTGACAATACGCACAACGCATGGGGCAACCCTGAACAAACACTACAAAGCGGATGCCGGGACCGTCGACCGTTCCCATCGTCTCGATCGAATGCACGCGACCCAGGGCATACGCAGAGTCCTCGGGATGAGCATCCACACCCTCAAGCGTCATCTCAGCCATTCCCGCAACCTTGCCTCTCTTTGGTTTTTGTCAATTAAAATGCCAGAGCCATTCTAGCCCATACGCCTGATGGCGAAACGGTTTAGCGGTCAATTTGATCGTCCTATTTGACTCCACGCAAAAGCGGCGGGAAGGTTGTCACAACCCGCTCGCCGCCGAAGCAATAGAAATCGATAGACGCCAGGCCCTACGCCTTAAGCGTAAGCACCGCGCCAAAGGCGGTCGGGCCGCAGTGGCTCGAGATGACGCCGCCGACCTGAGTCCAGGTAACGTCCTTAAAGCCCAGGTCGTGCGCATAGACTTCCATATCGTCGCGCAGCTCCTCGGAAAGGCCCACTGAATACGCCAAACCAATGTGCGAGTAATCAATATCGCCCTTCGCAACCATGTGGTCAATAAAGGCACGGGCACATTTGAGCATAGAGCCGCGGAGCTTCTTGGTCGCCACGAATTTGCCACCCGTTACCTCAATGCAGGGCTTAATCTTGAGCAGATGGGCGCCAAGAAACGCGACGTTGGACAAGCGACCACCCGCCTTAAGGAAGGCAAGGTCCGTAGGAACAAAGCCCAGCAGCACGCGGTCCATCACCGAATTGGTAAAGGCGAAAATCTCGTCGACGGTGGCGTCCGGATGGGCTTCGATATACTTGGCGGTCTCAACGGCGACAAGCGACTGGCCCACCGACACAAAGCGCGTATCCATGGAGAAGACGTAATCGCGGCCCTTTGCCGCAATCTTCGACGACTGATGCGAGCAGGTCGTAACCTCGGAATACGCAAGATGCAAAATGGTCGCATCGGGCCGCTCGGCGTGGATGCGGTCGTACACATGCGCAAAATCCGCCGGCGAGCAACCGCTGGTCTTGGGCATCACACCAAACTCGTTGCAGCGCGAGTAAATCTCAAGCGGGTCGATCGATCCGTCTTCGACGGTCTCGTCACCAATCGTGACATGCATGGGCACGCGCACGATGCCATAGCGCTCGCAGAGCTCCGGCGTCACATCCGAACCAGACTCAACCACGATTACGTACTTGCCCATTATCATCACAACCCATCTCGACGTTGGCTTTTGAATATGTGACGCACGTCCGCCGTCCTGCTGCAGAACGGCCTCCAAGCGCCAAAGAGACGCCGCCCCTTGCACACAACAAAGGACAGCGTCTCCCTGGAAAACTCCGTGCTTATCTGAGATTCTACACGGTTTATTAAGGAGTGTTACTTATTCCGCAAACGGTAGCTATACGCGATAAACGGTAGCAAGCAAGAATCCAGAACGCTCAACCCATTAGGAGAGTTCCGCCTAAAGGGTGGCTACACAGGACCCCCGCTGGGGCTGTTTGGGCTACCTCCCAAAACATTCCGCACTGATATTTTCTGTATTGAAGACGTCGGTGATGTAGCCGTATACCATTGACGTCGACACCATCAGATGCGGACCGCGCGGTGACCCCACAT
>CABMPS010000135.1 GCA_902388545.1 uncultured Collinsella sp. | reverse complement strand
CGACTGCTCGGTCGTGGGCTTCAAAAGCGCACTCGAAAGTGGGGCGATCGCCTACGGCGGCAAGTACAGCGCGCCCGACTACGAGCGAATATCGGCCTCGGGCTGTACGCTCGCCATCGAGAACACCATGATCAACCACACGCCCGATGTGAAGGAAAAGCTGCAGAAGCTCGGGCTCGTCGTGCTCACCGAACAGTCGTCGAGCGAGCCCGAAGCACTCGGGCGCGTCGAGTGGATTAAGCTTTTCGGCGTCCTGTTCGACAAGGAAGACGAGGCCGCGCACCTGTTCAACGAGCAGAAGGCCCGCGTCGAGCAAACGTCGGGGCTCGCGTCGTCAGGTAAAACCGTGGCGTATTTCTACATTAACTCGAACGGGGCCGCCGTCACGCGGCGGGCGGGCGACTACGTGGCGCAGATGATCGAGCTTGCAGGCGGCAGCTATGCACTCGATGACGCGCAGACGGCGTCGACGTCAGGTTCGTCAGTAACGCTCGAAATGGAGCGCTTCTACGCGACGGCGAAGGATGCCGACATCATCGTCTACAACGGCACCATCGACGAATCGGTTGCCACCTTGAACGACTTCGTAGGCAAAAACGCGCTATTGTCGCAGTTCAAAGCCGTGAAGAACGGCAACGTCTGGGTCACAAGCGCCGACATGTACCAGCAGATGACTTCTACCGCCGACATTATCGACGAGCTGCACTGGGCGTTCACCGGCGATGACGCGAGCGACTTCCATTATCTGAGGAAGCTCGGTTAGCGCCATGAGAAGCCGGCTTTCCATGGCATACGACGAATCGGGGCGCGCCGCGCGGTGTCGCGTCGTGACGGCGCTGCTCGCTGTTGCCCTCATCGTGCTCGTCGGGGCCAACCTGTGCATCGGGAGCGTGCTCGTGCCCGCAGACCACATCCCCGGCATCCTTTCGGGCGGCGCGGCCAATTCCATGGAAAGCCAGGTCATCTGGGAGATTCGCCTGCCGCGCGTGCTTTCAGCCGTGCTTCTCGGCGGGGCACTTTCGCTTTCCGGGTTCCTGCTGCAGACGTTTTTCAACAACCCCATCGCCGACCCGTTCATCTTGGGCGTCTCCTCGGGCGCAAAGTTCGTCGTCGCGCTTACGATGATCGTACTTCTAGGCGCGAACATGGCCATGTCTTCGCCGGCCATGGTGGCCGCAGCGTTTCTGGGCTCGCTTATCACCATCGGCTTCGTGCTCCTCATCGCACGGCGCATAAGTTCCATGGCCATGCTCATCGTGGCGGGCGTCATGGTGGGATACATCTGCTCGGCGGCGACGAACTTCCTCATCGCCTTCGCCGACGACCAGTCCATCGTGAACCTGCACAACTGGTCTTTGGGTAGCTTCTCGGGTTCGAGCTGGGACGACATCGCGGTCATCGCGGTCGTGGTGATCACCGTGAGCGCATGCGTATTCGCGATATCGAAGCCCCTTTCCGCCTTCCAGCTGGGAGAAGCCTACGCGAAAAGCGTCGGCGTGAACGTCGAACGCTTCCGCGTGGTGCTCGTCCTTCTAGCGAGCATGCTCTCCGCCTGCGTGACCGCGTTCGCTGGTCCGGTGTCGTTCGTAGGCATCGCGGTTCCGCATCTCGTGAAGTCGGCGCTAAAGTCGTCGAAGCCCATCCGCGTGATTCCTGCGTGCTTCTTGGGAGGCGCCATCTTCTGCGCGGGCTGCGATTTGATCGCGCGCACACTGTTCTCTCCCGTCGAGCTTTCCATCAGCGCCGTCACCGCCATCTTCGGCGCTCCGGTGGTTATCGCGCTCATGTTGAAGAAGCGGGTGAGGTAGATGGGGGAATTCGTGCCGCGGCCCAAAACGCTCGGAGGGGACATTCCATGCTTAGACAGTCCTGAGCTCGCACGAAAGCGCCAGAAGGCACTTTCGGCTCGTGCGGAACTGCGCGCGGAACGCCTCCTCCGAGCGGAGCCGAACCTCGAAACTACGGTCGAAACGCAGGCTGACGGAGCGCCGCTTTTCCACATAAGCGACCTGTCGGCGGGCTACGACAAGAAGGTCGTAGTCGAAGGCGTCGATCTGGAGGTTCGCGCGGGCGACGTCGTGGCGCTCATCGGGCCGAACGGCTCGGGCAAGTCGACCATCTTGAAAACCATCACACGCCATCTCGCACCGCTTGCCGGCGCAGTCGAGCTCGACGGGCGGGAGATTTCCCGATGGAAGACGGCGGAGTTTGCAAGGAACCTTGCCGTTATGCTGACAGATCGCCCCCGGACCGAGCTCCTCACCTGCCGCGATGTCGTAGAGGCGGGAAGGCACCCCTACACCGGGCGAATGGGCACACTCTCGCCCGACGACCATAGTCGGGTCGACGAGGCCATGAAAACCGCACATGTGGAAGAGCTCGCCGAGCGCGACTTCATGCAGATAAGCGACGGGCAACGCCAGCGCGTCATGCTCGCACGCGCCATCGCGCAGGATCCGCGTGTGCTCGTGCTCGACGAGCCCACGTCATATCTCGATATCCGCTACCAGATCGACCTGCTGCGAATACTTCGCCACCTTGCGAAATCGCGGAATGTGGCTGTCATCATGTCCATCCACGAACTCGAGCTCGCGCAGAAAAGCGCCGACAAGGTGATTTGCGTGAAGGACGGCCGGGTCTTCCGCGCCGGCGCACCCGAGGACATATTCACGCGCGAGACGATTGGCGAGCTCTACGGCCTTCAACATGGCACCTTCAACGAGCGCTTCGGCAGCGTGGAAATTGGACGCCCGCACGGCGATGCGCACACGTTCGTCATCGCCGGCGCAGGTACTGGGTCGGCTGTGTTTCGCCAGCTCATCCGGCAGGGCAAGGCGTTCTACACGGGCGTTCTGCACGAAGGGGACATCGACTGCGAGCTCGCGCGCGACCTGGCGGCGGAATGCGTGGCCGAGCGCGCCTTCGAGCCGATCGGGGATAGAACCATAGCCCGCGCCAAAGAGCTCCTCGTCCACTGCGCGCGCCTTATCGTGTGTCCCGCCGCCTTCGGCACCATAAACGCCCGCAACGTAGAGCTCGTCGAGTTCGCACGATCGCATGGTATCGAGGTCATGCAAGCGTGCGAAGGCGCATCGGAGGATTCCCAATTGGAGTGGGAAGGATAAACTGGACTTTCTTTTAAGGATCCTCAGGCTACAGCTCCTACGCGGCGAGGTCTACAAGGCGCCGGAGAACTTCATGAACAGGAATTTCCACGCCGACGAGCCCAATTAGGCCTAATCCAAGCGAGATTCCAGACTCGACAGGCCATTGAGAGTCAGGTCGTTGGCGACCTCAGAGACGCGCTCAATAGGAACCGAGCCGTCAGACAGCGCCCACGTGCGATAGATACCGATAATGCCTGACAGCAAAAACGCCAGATAGTAGTCGAACATCTCATCCTTAAGGCCTTGGGGCAGCAGATTGCGCTCGGCAATCTCGTGCTCGAGAGGTGCACGAAGACGAGCCATAAAATCATCGAGCGGAATGTTCTCGATCAGCTGACGATTGAGCACCAGGTTGTTGCATAACGCCTCGTTAACGGTTTTAAAGAAGGTCGCCGCCGCTCCCAGGGCGCGCTCGTTGGTGTCACCGTCCATTGAAGCAAGCGTTTTCTCGACCGAGTCGACAATCATCTCCACCACATCGACGACAATGGCATCGAGCAGGCCGTCGACCGTACCAAAGTGAACGTAAAAGGTCTTGCGGTCGACATTGGCCTCGCGCGCGATGGCACTCACCGTAATGTCTGCCAGCGGCTTTTCCATGAGCAGGCGCTCGAAAGCGGAAAGGATGGCATTGCGGCTGCGAACGATGCGGCGATCAATACGCGGTTTGCTGGTGGCCATGGGCGTGTCCCTTCGATATGCGGGCATTCATCAACAGATGAGAGATAATCTACGTAAGAGGATTATCCCCCATCCGGCACAAAAAAGCCCGGCAATATGAAGAACGCACGACTGCCCTACTGCGACTTAGGGTGCTTCTTCTTATTGAGTGCCGACGGAGATACGCGAATACCGTCGCCTGTCTGGCGCACATAGGCTTTATGAGCCGGCTTAGCGGTCCCAGAAGCCTTCTGAGCGTGCTTCTTGGGATCAACGGTAACAGCATTCGTGGGGTGCGGCTTAGTGGGCGCAGAGGGCGTCTGAGGCGTGCGGCCGAGTTTGCGCATCACGCGATCCCAGCGCGCATGGATGCTCTCGTTGTGGGCGCTCTTAAGGCCCAACAGGGGCGCAGCCAAAATGGTCGGCGCAATAAACGTAATGAGGCGCCACAGCAGATAGCCGGCGGTCGAAGCCGACCCAAAGAAATGACCCAAGAACAATGCAAAGCCGCCCTCAGCGCCACCAGTTCCACCGGGCAAGGGGACCGCAGAGCTCAACAGCTGGACAAAGGCGCTCGCGGCCATGACCGAGAAAAAGTCGACCTCGTGGTGACCAAAGGCAAGCATCAGGAAATACGGCACGAGGTAGAAAAACGCGAGCTGCATCATGGTGATGACCACCGTGAGCAGCATGGACGAAAAGTGGCCGGCTGAAAGCTTGAACTTCTCGGAGAAAGAGTAGATTTCGCCGTCGACAAACGTACGCCAGCCCTCAATCTTGGTGGCCGAGACGCCCATTCGCTCGAGCCAATTGATAATGCAGTGCGCGACGCGCGTGACGGTCTTAGGCATGAGCGCGACGGCAAAGATGCCAAGCAGAATGCAGCAGTGACCGCCAAAGCTAAAGACGCACAGCAGCGTCATGTCGCCATAGCGCTCGGCGAAAAACGGCATTCGGGCAAGCAGCAGAATGGCGCCCCAGGCAACGAGGCCAAACTGATACACGATAAAGCGCGTGAACTGCGTGGCACCGGCCTCGCCGACATTTTGGCCTGCCTTGGTCAGGCGGTAAATCTGGGCGGGCGTAGAGCCCATCATCATGGGCGTCAGGTTGCCAAAGAAGATACCGCTCGCCTCGACCGAGATCAGGTCGCGAATGCCGACGGGCGAATAAGGGTCGAGCCAAACGGCGATCGCATAGGCCACAATGCCAAAGAACAGATACATGAACATGCAAAGACACGCGATAACGAGCCATGGCGCCTGGACGCTCGACATAGCGGCCCAGAACTGCCCCATCTGCCCGGTTACCACCAGATAGACGATATAACCCACCAGCACGACGCCGATAAAGATGGCGCCGCGGCGTGCGCTCTTATTGTCATCTCCGCCCGAGGCCTCAACCTCGACCTGGGGCTTAGACGTATGCTGAGAGGACTCCGTCATGAGACTCCTTCTAACAGTCAAAATATCTTGGTTATTGTACCCGTAAGGGCCATAGGCAGAACGCAAAGCTCTGGTTCAAACGGGAATTGCAGACGGTTGTTTGAAAATAAAAAACCCGGCCTTCCATGGGAAGACCGGGTATCAGATGCGTGGTAGCCCGTACCAGATTCGAACTGGTGATCTC
>CABMPS010000134.1 GCA_902388545.1 uncultured Collinsella sp. | reverse complement strand
GAAACATACCCCGCTGCTTGCCACTCTTGATACCAATCCTGAGAGATGAAATGTTCGATCATTTCGCCTCTCAGGGCAGCCTGCTTCTCAAACGTTGCATGTGTGACATCGCTGACCTTGTCAAAGAGAAAAAGGTCAAGGAAACAGGGAATATTCTCGTTGGAGTATTTGAAGCGAATCTGTCGGCAGAAGGCAAATGCATCGTAAATGACGGAAACTGAGTAGCGTGAATCGTCCTCAACTATTTCTACCAATTTTTTAATATCTGCTCGAGTCATCCCGAGGTCCGTATCATCGTCCCATGGAATGAAACCTCCGTGTCTGACAGCGCCCAGGAGAGTTCCAAAAGCAATCCAGTAGTCAAGATTGTGTGCTTTACAGAGCTCATTGAATTCTGACAATAATTGTGCGCAGCCTAGTTGATGTAGCCGTAATGGGCCTGTGGCGGGCGGAATGCTTTTGAAGAAACGTTTTCGAGCATCTTCTGACAGCTCTCCGTCTTTCCTGTAGAGTTCCCATAGCATGATGACGGTCTTCGAATCGTGGGCTTTAATCGCCTTTTCAAGCTGTTCGAATTCACAGGTAAGATGTCCGTTAATGCCGATGTCTGCTTGTTCGGTTCTAGAAAAAACGCGGTCATATTGGGCCGTTGTTTCGCATTTCAAAGACTCGATCGAATCCCTGAGGGATTCGATCGAGTCTTTGAGTGATTCTATTGAATCCCTCGTGTTTCGCACTGCGCGCCGTGTCGATGGGAGTAGATCAAGAATGTTCACTGCTTATCCTTTAAGACTCGTCTTAATGTCGCTGGTAGAAATACCGGGCGTTCGATTTAGGTATTGAACCTGGCAGATATCCCTCAGCGATTCAAAACGCGGATCGTTTTCCCAGTCACTTCCCATGCAGACTGTATCAATCTGAAAGGTCTCTACGTCTGTTGCTTTTTGTTCCCAGCTATTTTCAGGGATTACAAGGTCAACGTAGCGTATCGCTTCGAGCATTTCCTTTCGCACGTTATACGAATAGAAGCTTTTCTTTCCCTTTAGTGCGTTGAATTCGTCGGTGGAAAGGGCAACAACGAGGTAGTCTCCAAGGGCAGCCGCCTGTTGAAGCAAGCGAATATGACCATAATGCAAGAGGTCGAAAGTACCATAGGTAAGAACTCGACGGAGCCCCGATTTCCCTCGCTGGTTGGCTTGCTGATGCAAAATACCCGAGCTTGTGATTGTAACGCTGTGGGGTTCTTCTGATATTTCGTGAATCGGAGGATGCCTGTGAGCTTCAGCTTGCGGCTCGATTCGTATCTCGGTGTTTATTTCAGTCCCATTCATTCCTTGCACTCCCCGCGCCCTGTTGACTTGCTGTTTATATTAGCTTAATCAACGGTTTACGCCCCTGTGGATATCGACGTAAACACTGCGTGCCGTTATGCGGTTTTCAGCTTGTCTCGCGGTGCCGGCAACGGGTGCATGGCGTCTTGTTCAATCGATTCGATTTTGCGGCGGGGTGCGCCGGGTGCGATCGCGAGTGGAATCGTAGCCGGCGCTGTCTGGCTGGAGATAAGGGGAGGGTCTCCAATGTGCTAGATGTTTGGCTGACGGTACCGGTTCATGAGACTGCTGGTGTTCGACGGCACGGCCGAGGCGCACGACGATGGGGAGCCCTTTAGCCCGCTGTTCGTCTACGGCCAGAACAAGACAGCGGGTGACATCGCCGTGGCCGGCTGCCCGCGCTACTACATCATGCGCTCCAGTTGGGTCATCGGTGAGGGACACAACTTCGTCAAAACCATGAAGGGTCTGTCCGACCGCGTCGCCGACCCGGAGAATAAACTTACCCAGATTACGGTCGCGGACGACAATCTGGGCCGCCTGACCTTCACGCGCGACATGGCCGCGGCCATCTTCCACGTGCTGGACGCGAAGGCCCCCTACGGCACCTACGGCTGCACCGGCTCGGGCGCCGTGAGGAGCTGGTCCGACATCGCCCGCGCTGTCTTCGAGGCCGCTAACGGCAACGGCGGGAAGGTCGTGCCGGTGTCGACCGCCGACTGCTACGCCAGCGCCACCTGTCCATAAGCGCACACCCGACTCTCCTATTTGTATGCAGCTTGTCGAGGCGAGAAATTGCGTAAGCGCCCCTGTGTTATCATTCGTTATTCGGCAAGGGCGGCATCAGCCGCTAACGTGCAATCAATAGGGAGGCGTCGTCGGTGTCCTCACAGACTCTTGCAACCGAAAAGGCCCCGCGTCCGTATAAGAAGGACCTGCTCATCCTCGAGCAGCTCGTCACCAAGGACTTCAAGCTTAAGTACCGCCGTAGTTTCCTCGGTGTGTTGTGGAGCGTTCTCAACCCGTTGCTCATGATGGTCGTCATGTCCATCGTGTTCTCTTACATGTTTGGCAGCAACATCCCCAACTTCCCGCTCTACCTCATCGTGGGCAATGTCACGTTCTCGCTCATGAGCGACTCTACCAACGCGGCGCTCACGAGCATCATCAACGCCGCGCCCCTGCTCAAGAAGGTTAAGGTCAACCGGTACATCTTCCCGGTGCAGAAGGTCTTGTTCGCGCTCGTGAACTTCGCTTTCTCGCTCATCGCCGTGGCCATTGTCATGCTGTTCTTCCAGGTTATGCCCACGTGGCACTTCATCTGGCTGCCCCTGTGCCTGTTCTTGCTGATGCTCTTTTGCATCGGCGTGGGCATGGCCATCGGTGCGCTCTCCGTCTTCTTTCGCGACATCATCCACTTGTGGAGTGTCGTCATCATCGCGTGGACCTACCTCACGCCCATCTTCTGGGACCTCTCCCTGCTTATCGACAAGGGCGCCCCGCACTGGATCATCATGCTGGTGAAGATAAACCCCATGTACAACTACCTCGAGTTTATGCGTGACATTTTCCTGTGGCAGCAGAACCCCACGCCCACGGTGCTCCTCATGTGCATCGCGTGGGCCATCATCGCGCTCATCATCGGTATCTTCGTGTTCAAGAAGACCGAGCACAAGTTCATCCTCTACGTCTAAGGCGGCACCATGGCAAACGCTACTAACACCGAGTACGCCATCGAGGTCGACGACGTCACGATGGTCTTCAACATGGCCAGCGAGCAGCTCAACTCCCTCAAGGAGTACTTCATCAAGCTCGTGCGCCACGAGTTGTTTTTCAAGGAGTTCCATGCTCTGGAGCACGTGAGCTTCAAGGTTAAGAAGGGCGAGGTCATCGGCTTGGTGGGAACCAACGGTTCCGGTAAATCAACCATGCTCAAGATCATTGCCGGCGTGCTCGAGCCCACGAAGGGCACCGTGACAGTTCGTGGTAACATCGCGCCCCTCATTGAGCTGGGCGCTGGTTTCGACCTCGAGCTCACCGCGCGTGAGAACATCTTCCTCAACGGTGCGCTTTTGGGTTACTCCAAGCAGTTCATGGAAGAACACCTTGACCAGATTGTGGACTTCGCCGAGCTGCGCGACTTCCTCGACATGCCCATGAAGAACTACTCCTCGGGTATGGTGGCGCGTATCGCGTTCGCCATCGCCACCGTGGTGGAACCCGACATCCTCATCGTCGACGAGACGCTCTCGGTGGGCGACGTGTTTTTCCAGCAGAAGTGCGAGCGCCGCATCCAGAGCTTCATAGATTCCGGCAACGTAACCGTGCTGTTTGTGAGCCATTCCATCGAGCAGGTGGAGCGCATCTGCACCTCCGCGGTGTGGATCGAGAAGGGCCACGAGCGCATGATCGGTCCTGTCAACGAGGTGTGCTCGGCATATAGGGCACAGTTCGACTAGCATGTCCGGCACGTGCGACAAGGCGGTCGGGCGGGGCGTCGACGCCCGGCCGTTGTTCTCGATCATTATGCCGTGCTACCGCGTCGCGGCCTACCTGCCCTCCGCCATCGCGTGCATCCGTGCTCAAACCTGTGCGGACTGGGAACTCATCTGCGTTGACGACGCCTCTCCCGATAACGTCGCGGAGCTCGTCGAGCATGCTGCCGCCGAGGATCCGCGCATTCGCCTCGTGCGTCATAAAGTTAACCATGGTCTCGCCGATGCTCGCAACACCGGCATCTCCGCCGCCCGCGGACGCTACGTTTGGATGCCCGATCCGGATGATACGTACGCTCCCGACCTGCTCGAGCGCTGTGCCGAGAAGATCCGTTCCCAGGCTGATGCGGAGGCCAGGACCGACGTCGTGGTGTTCGGACTTACCGAGGAGCTCTTCGATGCGGACGGTTCCGTATGCGGTGCGCACGACATCGTGCCGGCGCTCGACGGGGCTTTTTCGGGCTCCGATGCGCACGCGCAGGTTCTCGACCTCGAGGACCGCACGCTTCTGGGCTATGCGTGGAACAAGGTCTACCGTGCGGAGGTGCTGGACGGCATCGCGTTTGAGACCGTTCCCCTCATCGAGGACATCGTCTTTAACGTTGCGGTCTTTAATCGCGTTGAGAACCTTGCGCTCGTTGCGCGTCCCTTGTACCGCTACGAGAAGCGCGTGGCCGCCAACCTGACGGCCAAATTCGTGCCCGAGTACTACGAGGTGCATCGCCGCCGCATTGACGATGTATACCGCCAGCAGGTGTCGTGGGGCCTCGATTCCGCCGATGTCCGCTCCCGCCTCGGGGCTCGCTATGCGCGCTACATCTTGTCCGCGCTCGAGCGCAACTGCGATGCGCGCGCGGGGCTAAACCATGCGGGCCGCGTGACCTTCTGCCGCAGCGTCATGGACGACGATCTCTTTGGTGCGCTTGTCCTGAGTGCGCGCCCTCGGGGCGGGGCAGCCCGTGTGGTCGTGGGCCTCCTCAAGACGCGCAGCGCCCTGATGTGGTGCGCCGTCGGTCGCATCATCCACCTCGTGAGGTCGCGCGCCGGCCTCGCGTACCGTAAAGCCACGTTCTCCCGTTAGGAGTTCTCGTGCCTAAGAACACGTTCGACACATCTGCGCTACAGCTCACCGTCGCCGTTCCCGCGTACAACGTCGAGTCCTACCTCGCGCGCGGCCTCGAGTCCTACCTCGACCCGCGCTTCGTGGGCAATCTCGAGGTTATCGTTGTGGACGATGGCTCCACCGACGGCACCCGTGCGCTTGCGGAGGAGTTCGCCGCGCGCAGCCATGGCGTGATTCGCGTCATCTCCAAGAAGAACGGAGGCCACGGTTCGGCCGTGAACGCCGGCCTGGCCGAGGCGCGCGGGCGCTATTTCCGCGTGGTGGACGGCGACGACTGGGTGAACGCGGACGGTATGGCTGAGCTGCTTGAGCGTCTTGCCGACCTCGATAGCGACCTTGTGGTAGATAAGAAGCGCGAGATCGACATGACTTCTGGCGAGGAGCGTCTGTTCCCGCTCGCCAAGGGTGTTGTCACGGGTCGCGCGCTCGACTTCTCCAGCGTTCTCACCAACGGCGACACCGTGTTCCAGATCATGATTCACACGCTCACCGCGCGCACGGACTACCTACGCGGTATCGGCATCCACCTGCTCGAGCACACCTTCTACGAGGACTACGAGTATGTGGTCAA
>CABMPS010000133.1 GCA_902388545.1 uncultured Collinsella sp. | reverse complement strand
AGCGATGCCGGCGGCGTCGAGCTCGTCGGTCACCTTAGCGGTAACGCCAAACTTAACCAAATCGGGGTCGGAGCAGACGAAGATCTTCTTGTAGCCGCGACGCTGGAGCTCACCGGGGATCTCCTTGATGGCGCCGGAACCATGATAAGAGATGGTATTGAGAACGAAACGATTAGCCATTGATAGCCTCCCATCGTGTGCGGGGCACCCATTACGCCCCACGCTATGAGTCCCATCCTAACGCTTTTGAAACAAAAAACACGTGAGAACGTCAAATTGTTAAAGCGTTTCAACAGAAGATGAAAAAAAATAATGCGGCAAAGGGACAACCTCTCTGCCGCATTCGGTTACTTTCGACAGCCCTCTTTCCAAGCCTCGGCCGCAACCTTCCAGCGAAAACGCAAGTCGCGCTCGCGGTCGATGAACATGATGGCAAACGCGACAAACAGCAGCACGCTCGCCACCGCAATGGCGTGCAGGCCCATGCGCTCAATACACCAATTGCCCAGCACGGCGCCAAACACAAAGGTAAAGATCACGCCAAAGTACAGCAGGCCGTTTTCCAAAAAGCCACGCCTATGGGTGATGATGTAGTCGTCCACGTTTTGCAAGGCATTACGGAGGTTGCCGATACACATCGTCGTGGCAATGCCGTGACCATGGATCTTGCGGAAGCTCTCAACCTGCATGCCGCAGGCAAACGACGTGAGACAGTTGGCGAGCAGGTTGTAACCGCCACCGGGGATAAAGCTCACGCCCAGCAAGATGACGGCTTCAAAGAACACCGTCACTTGGCGCCAGTGAATCACGCTGCCAAACCGTTCGTGTACCAGGTCGGCAAGCATAATGCCCACGGCAAACGACACCACAGGGAAGAAGTAGCGCCCCGCAAGTGCCCAATTGCCCTCCGAGATGCTCACGCCCACCAGCAGTATGTTGCCCGTCTGCGCGTTAGCAAAAACATGATCGCGCCCAATGTACGAATAAACGTCCATAAAGCCACCGGCGAGCGCCAAGATGATGCCCAGCTCGATGGACTCCGATATCTGCTTGGCACGTTGCATCGTCGTGCATCCTCCTTGTTGACGACCCTCTCGTGCGTTGGCGGAAACATAGCCGCCGTTCATACTGTAACCCATTGACAACATGGCATGCGCGCGAGACGGGCTCCCCAACGCGCAGATACACAGTCTGGAAACAAACGGCGGGCGCGGCGCCACACCCGACGCCCGACGCCTCGTGTACTCCACCAGTCTTTTTAGCTCCGTCCCAAAAAGACTGGTTACAATTACGTGCAGCATACAGACACCGGGAGGGATCGTGGCAAAAAAGCCTCAGCACGCTCAGAACAGCCAACGCGGACAGCAGGGCAAACAGGGCCAGCAGCAAAAGCTCGGCGGCAAGGCGCAGGCCACGGTCGCCCGCGCCAAGCATTCCCAAGCGACGCCCACCCGCCCCTGGCGCCCGGGCCGCGATAAGTTCCTCCCCGTCAGCCGCGCCGATATGGACGCGCGCGGTTGGGACCAGTGCGACTTCGTCTATATCTGTGGCGACGCCTACGTGGACCACCCCAGCTTTGGTATGGCCATCGTCAGCCGCGTACTCGACGCGCACGGCTACAAAGTGGGCATCGTCTGCCAGCCCGACTGGACCGACCCCGCCAGCATCACGGTGCTCGGCGAGCCGCGCCTGGGCTTTCTCGTCAGTGCCGGCAACATGGACTCCATGGTCAACCACTATTCGGTGACCAAGCACCGCCGCCACACCGACGCCTATACCCCCGGTGGCGAGGAGGGGCACCGCCCCAATCGTGCCGTCACGGTCTACGGCAACCTCATCCGCCAGACGTTCAAGGACGCCCCCATCATCATCGGCGGCATCGAGGCGAGTCTGCGCCGCCTGGCCCACTACGACTACTGGCAGGATAAGCTCAAGCGCTCGGTGCTGCTCGATTCGGGCGCCGACATCCTCATCTACGGCATGGGCGAGCACGCGATCGTCGAGATCGCCGATGCGCTCGACGCGGGCCTGCCCATCGATCAGATCACCTATATCAACGGCACCGTCTACCGCACCAGCTCGCTCGACGAGGTCTACGACTACGACCTGCTGCCCAGCTGGGACGACCTTGCCGCCGATAAGCTCAACTACGCGCGCAGCTTTAACGTGCAGCAGCAGAACATGGACCCCATCACCGGGCATCGCCTGGTAGAACCCTACCCCAACAGCGTCTATGTGGTGCAGAACCCGCCGTCCGCGACGCTTACCACCGACGAGATGGACGAGGTGGCCGAACTCCCCTACGCACGCGATTGGCATCCCGATTACGACGCAGCGGGCGGCGTGCCGGCTTTTGCCGAGATCAAGTTTTCAATCAGCTCCAACCGCGGGTGCTTTGGTGAGTGCTCGTTTTGCGCGCTGACCTTCCACCAGGGCCGCGTGCTGCAGATGCGCAGCCACGACTCGATCATGCGCGAGGCCGAGCTGCTCACACACGACCCCGAGTTTAAGGGCTACATCAACGATGTGGGCGGACCGACGGCCAACTTTAGCCGCCCGGCCTGCGACAAGCAGCTCAAACATGGCGTGTGCAAGAACAAGCGCTGCCTATGGCCGAGCGTGTGCAAGAACATGGTGGTCGACGAGAGCGGCTACACGCAGCTGCTGCGCGACCTGCGCCAGCTGCCGGGCGTCAAGAAGGTCTTCGTCCGCAGCGGCATCCGTTTTGACTACACCATGGCCGATGCCTCGGACGAGTTTTTGCGCGAGCTGCTGGAGCACCATGTCTCGGGCCAGCTACGCGTGGCGCCCGAGCATGTGAGCGACGCGGTGCTCTCCGTGATGGGCAAGCCGAGCCGCGCCGTCTACGATGCGTTCTGTCGCAAATTTGAGCGCTTGAACCGCGAATACGGACTCAAGCAGTACGTAGTGCCGTATCTGATCTCGAGCCACCCCGGCTCGACGATGAAGGAAGCCGTGGACCTTGCCGAGGCCGTGCGCGACATGGGCTACATGCCCGAGCAGGTGCAGGACTTCTACCCCACCCCGTCCACCATGTCGACCTGCATGTACTACACCGGCGTGGACCCGCGCACCATGGAGCCGATCTATGTAGCGCGCGACCCGCACGAGAAGGCCATGCAGCGCGCGCTCATCCAGTATCGCAAGCCCGAGAACTACAAGCTCGTGCGCGAGGCGCTGGAAAAAGCCGGGCGTCGTGACCTGATCGGCTACACCAAGCATTGCCTGATCCGTCCCGTACCGCCGCGCCCGGGCGAGACGTCTGCTGGCGGTGGGCATGGCACCGGCAAGAAGGGCGGCAAGCCGCACGGTGACGCCGGCGCTGGCAAGGGGCCTAAGGGCAGCAAGGGTCACGGCGGCATGTCGCGCGCGCAGAACACCGCAGGCCGCAACCGCGCTGCTCAGGGGCGTCAGGGTGCCAACGGAGGCGGTCGCCGCAACTAGCGAAGTGGTGCACTCGCTGCGTCCATCCCACACGCTTGGCGCAGCGAGTGCATTGCCTCCACCAGGATCACGCCGGCGATCGCGACCGTGATTATCACGTCGAGCGGCGTGTTCACAAACCACAGCAGGCCCATGAGGTACGACCCGGCGTTAAAGGCAAAGTGCAGCAGAATCGTGTAGCGGAGCTTTCCGGTGGTCACGAGCACCCAGCCAAAGACCAGACCGGCGGCGCCGGCGTAGCAGCCCTGCACCCAGTTCATATGCATAAAGCCAAAGACCGCCGCCTGCAGCACAATCGCCGCGGCGATGCCTCGCTTGTCCGGCGCCGCCCAGGGCACCATGGCGCCGTCTTGCGCGTTCGCGCGGCGCCGGCGTTTCCAGAGCGGACGGCACTGCGGGTTAAACGCTCGGAGCGAAAACTCAAAAATGATACCGCGCACCAGCAGTTCCTCGCAAAACGGAGCGCCGAGCACCGTGGTCAGGACGGCCAGATAGCTCGTGTCGCCCATGCCCGTCTCCTCGACAAGCTCGCTGTAATCGGCCGCCGCCTCGGGCAACAGCGACAGCACGGCGTCGGTCACGTAGCCAACGACCACCTGCAGGGCAAGGCCGATCACGATAACGCAGGCGATGCGCCTCCATGCTTTGCCTGCTCCCCCGCCAAGCGGGCGCTCGCCCTGCCAGCGCACCATAAACGAGCGCGGCCACAGATAACGCCACCACAGCAGCGCCATCAAAAACGATACCGTCTGCGCGACGGCCTGAAGCAATTGAATGTCGAGGTCATCGATTGAAAAACCCATGAACACCGATGCGACGCCAAGGGCGGAGAACAAAACGACGCTCAGGGCTATATCGGCAGCGACGACGCCAAAACAGGCAAGCGCCCAAATCATCGCATTGAGCATGCCAACCTCCTCAAAACCGTTCCCTAGTTCTACCACAACTCGGCAGAGAGCTGATCCCATGGGGATGGAGGAAAACGGATCACTTATTGATGAGAATCAGGCGCAGTGCCAAAGGCCCCGTTGGGCGAAATGTCGAACGGAAAGGTGCCGCAGCGATTAAACGCGGCGATAAACATGCGGATGGCGTTGGACGGTGTGGTGCCCACGAGCTGGGTTGCCGCCGCGAAGGCCGCCTTTTCCTCGGGCAAGACCTTCGCGACAACCGGGGTCATGTGTTCTGCCATGGCGCTTCCTTTTTGAAACGACGGTGGTGCGGATAGATGCGGGCCACGCGGCTGGGCGACGGGCTGTGAAGGCAACCCGATTGGCCCGCATCTGGAGTTTGTTTCTGCGGCGTTGGTATTACTTGGTATTCCTAAGTATTACCCCGCAGATAGAATACCACAGCCGACCCCATGGGGACGGAGGAAAACGGATCATTTTGTTGCTGAATTAGTATTTAGAGCGTGATGATGTCAGAGATATCGAGAGCCTGAGCGTCGGCGGCATCGTGCGTGGCGAGCAGCAGCATGCGACCGTCGAGCAAGTCGAGCACGACCTCGGCGCATGCGTCGCGCGCAGCGGTATCTAGACCGGTAAAGGGCTCGTCCAGAATCACCGCATCGCCTGGGCACAGCAGGGCGCGGGCAATCTCGACGCGACGGCGTTGCCCGCCCGAAAGCTCGGCCATGCACGCATTCACATCGATTCCCGGCACCAGCAGGCGCAGCAATGCCGCGGCGCTCGAAGCATCCGCACGCGCATCGGCGCACACCAGCACGTTATCCAGCGCCGAGGCGGACTCGACCAAGCGCGCGTCCTGAAACACCATCGAGCACGGCGCGCACTCCCCCGCTGCCAACGAAAGCAGCGTCGACTTGCCCATGCCCGAAGCACCCATCACACAGATACGCCCGCGCCGCGGGCACGTTGAGCACCAGACCGTCGAGCGCCGGCGCCCAGGGCGCACAATCGCCCACGGCAAGCGCAAGCTCCGCCGCAGCGCCGGCGCCAGCAGAGTCGCCCGAACGCCCGCGAGTACCACGCCCATGTGCCCACACGGCAGCACGCCACGCCGCAGGCCCCGAAGCCCGCAGCAGCCACACCAGTACGCGCTCGCATGCC
>CABMPS010000132.1 GCA_902388545.1 uncultured Collinsella sp. | reverse complement strand
CCTGTTCTGTGTGGTGACCGTCTGCAGCTAGGCGATCGCCTTTTTAAGATTGCGCATGACGCGCTGCTCGTTTGAAAGAACGGCAAGGCCAACGCGGGTGGTTACGCGCCGGCCGCACAGGTCGAGCTCCAAATAAGCAGTGCTCTTGCGTCTGTTAATGGTTTTGATGAGGCCTTCGTGGCCCAGCAGCGGACCTGCCGTTACTACGACCTGGTCACCGTCTTTTAGGGCCTCGCTCATGGGCACTACGCGGTCTCCCCTATACGTAAAGCCGCCAATAAGCTGGACCTCTTCTTTTGCCAGCGGCACAAACTGACCGTCCTGGGAAAGTACCCGGGCAAAGTCGTCCATGCGTAGCAGATACTGTTGCACGGTTCGGGGATCTGCCGTATCGCAGATAAGATAGCCGGGAAAGAGCGGTTTGGTCGTATTGACCCATTCACCGTGTACTTTGATCTCGGTTTGAAATTGGGGATAAAAGAGCTCCTGCATGGCGCTCGCAGGCACCATACGCTCGATGCGCTCGCGCATTACGTCTTCGCGACCGTTATTGACCTGGATCACATACCACACGAGCACCACCCCCTTGCTGTCTTACGTGTGGCTCACGGGGTTTGGGTATGGCTTCGCCAGGGCGCTTGTGCGCGAAGGCGCTCCATATTCAAACCCTGAGCCCAGTTAGACAAGCACGTGGCTCTGCCCCACCGTGAACGGTATGTATGAGTGCAGTGGCTAGAGACGCGGACGTGTATCGCAAAATGACCGCGACTCCAGCTGGCTGCGTGCGGCCCAGTCAAGCGGGTAAAAAACTGGAACGCACGCAAACATCTGTAGCACTGCTGCGAATTGTCATAAATATCGATTCGAAAGAACAGCTTGCACATAGGCAAAAAAGTCATTCGTATGATACCCATGACGACGCTATTGGAGCTCGTGGATTTTTTGGCACCGCCGTTACGGCCGGATACTGATCGACCCTGCGCTTTGCGGCTTGCTGGAGCCGTGAGCACAGTTGAACTCATGTAACGCTAAGTATCATAGCACAAGCTGATAGCGAAACTGATTTGGGTTGTGTTGGACAACATATCGTTCATTTGACGTGCTTAAGGGGGTTGTTTTGGGATGTTGTTCACGTTGCTGCTGGTTATTAGGGTGCGAGCGGTGGTTAGGGATGCTCCTGAAGCACAAATGGAACGTCGAGCTGCACTGGTAATTGCGTTTGTCTAACAAACTATGTACAGACATGGGAAATTAATTGTGCAACATTTTGTTGGCGTAGGTGGGGTTAGTGGCGTGTGGTGTTTTCGCATGAAAAAAGGCCTTCGGAATTCCGAAGGCCTTTGCATTCACGATGGTGGAGACGAGGGGGATCGAACCCCTGACCTCTTGACTGCCAGTCAAGCGCTCTCCCAGCTGAGCTACGCCCCCGTGACGAGGTAGTACTATAGGGGAAGATCTTCGGGGATGCAAGGGGGAATTTTGAATTGATTTTCCGCCTTACGGGTTTTCCTGGGACGGTGGATAGAAATAATCACTCTTCGAGCGATTATTTCTATCCACCGTCCCGATAAAACCCTGATGCGATGGTCCCTACTTGTAAAGGTAAGCGATGGCGGTGCCGGTGTGGACTTCGATCTCTGCGGTGGATCGGACTATGTTGCTGATGCCGGTGTCGGCTAGTAGGGCTAGGGGGCTGTGATCTAGTTCCCACTCTAAGCCATGCTCGCTAACCTCGGTGTTGGGGGATATGGCGATGATGGAGAAGGTTTTGCCCTCGGCGCCCTCGATGGTCCAGGTCTCGTCCTGGTGCAGGATTCTGGCCGTCACTTCGTCTTCTTCGATCCAGACGGGGGCGTCCGCATAGCCTGCCAATAGCCCTAACACAGACAGGGCCATATCCGGGCGGCCGCCCGTAGCGCAAGTCGCAACTACTTCGGCACCCGGCCAGCGACCGCGGACGGAATCGAGCGCCAGCGCCAGATCCGTATAGTCCTTGTAGGGGTCGTGGCGCTCCACCTCAAAGGCTTCGGCGGCATCGACTAGTGCGCGACCCGCATCACTCACCGTGTCGGCATCTCCTACATACACGTCGCAGCCTAGCCCCGCGCCCAACAGCGCATCGAGTCCGCGGTCCACGGCGACAACGTGGTCGCACTCCCCCGTTAGCCTACGCAACAGATCCGCGCTCGCCACCAAGGGCGAGCCGCAGGCCACTAATACTTTGGAACCCACAGCCCTCGCCTATCCCTCAAACGAAAGCACACGGGCCAGATCCAGGTCCTCATAGCTGTCAATAAAGATATCGCAGTTGGCGCGCACATCGTCGCGCTTCATGCGGCCGTGCGGGTCATAGATGCCCACGCGCTTGAAGCCGGCGGAGCCAGAGCTCTTTAGGCCAAAGACCGCGTCCTCAAACACCCATGCGCGGTCAAACTGGTACCCATGGCGCTCCTCCAGACGGCGCAGCGCCAGCTCGTACACATCGGGGAACTGCTTGGAGCGCCCCGCCTCGCCCGTCGTGGTAACAAACTCCATGTAGGCGTCGAGCCCGGCACCAGCGAGCGCAGACTGCACCAGCTCGGCCGGCGTGGACGTAGCCACGCACATGGCAATGCCTGCCGCCTTCGCCTGCTCCAAAAACGCCAGGAGCCCCTCGCGCGGCGGCACCTTGGAGTAGCCATCGATCAGGATGTCGCTAAGCTCGCGATACAGCTCCTCGCCATTCGCGCCAATGCCCCACGTGTCGTGGTAGGCCTGGCACTCGTCCTCAAGCGACAAATGCTCAAATTGGGCAAAATCATCGACCGTCACGTCGACACCATGGTGGTGCAATAACTCTGGCTGAGCATAAGCCCAAACGGGGGTGCTATTAACCAGTGTGCCGTCGCAATCGAAAATAAAAGCGACATTGGGAGCGGCGGTCTGGGACATATACGAACCTTTCAATGTCAAATGGTAAACATCCTGCTAAAAACGTTTTACCAAACGTCAGACTAACAATCTTGAAACCCTAATTGGTAAAACTGTCAAGAGTTTTACCATCGCAATTCTGCCAGTGGTCTAAACATGGCGCTCGCCGATTAAACACCGTCGCAAATCCACTTTTCTCCATAAAAGTAACGGACAGGTGTTATCGTATTTCGTGCCGAAAGTTCCACCGAGCACGCGAGGTGGAACGAATCATAGAACTATCGCCGTCCCTTCGATTCGTGCAGCCTTGGACCTTTCGCATCTAGTCACCAAGGCAACACGCTGCCGCGTCATGATGGGATCAAACGTGAGCGATACAAAGCTAAAGCCAGCAACCAAAAAACCCGCTACCCGTAAGGCCGCCCCGCACGCACCGGAGCTCTCCAAGGACGATGTCTACCTGTTTGGCATTGGCATGTGGGAGCGCAGCTGGGAAAAGATGGGCGCGCATCCCGACACGCAGAACCGTACGCGCGGCTGGCGCTTTTGCGTTTGGGCGCCCGACGTAAAGAGCGTCCACGTCATTGGCGAATTTAACGGCTGGGATGAACAAGCCAACCCGCTGGTGCCCATGCATACGAGCGCTATTTGGGAAGGCTTTATTCCTGGCGCCGAGCAGGGCCAGCTCTATAAGTACCTTATCGAGACCCACGAGGGCGAAAAGCTCTACAAGGCCGATCCGTATGCCTTTAAGGCCGAGTGCCCTCCGGGAACGGCCAGCGTGCTGTGGACCCTCGATGGCTACAAGTGGAACGACGCCGCGTGGCTTAAGCGCCGCGCCAGCCATAACCACATGTCGCAACCCCTTAACATCTACGAGGTGCATATTGGCTCGTGGAAGCGCCACGGCGACGCGCCGCAGGGCGAGCCGGACGAGTACGGCAACTACCCCGGCCCCATGGATCCCTTCCCCGCGCAGCGCGGCGAGTTCTACACCTACGACGACCTGTCGGTGGAGCTCGTGGACTACGTGCGCGACATGGGCTACACGCATATCGAGGTCATGCCGCTGATGGAGCATCCCTTCGACGGCTCCTGGGGCTATCAGACGACCGGCTACTATGCCGCCACGTCGCGCTACGGCAACCCGCAGCAGCTCATGCACTTTATCGATGCATGCCACGAGGCAGGCATCGGCGTGATCATGGACTGGGTGCCCGGCGGTTTTTGCGCCGACGCCCACGGCCTGGCCACCTTTAACGGCCACATGCTGTTTGAGCACGAGATTCACCCCAACTGGGGAACGCACAAGTTTGACTTCGCCCGCGGCGAGGTCCGCTCCTTCCTGGTCTCCAACGTGCTGTACTGGCTCGAGAACTTCCACGTTGACGGCATTCGCATGGACGGCGTGTCCAGCATGCTGTACCTCAACTTTGGTATTGACGATCCCGGCCAAAAGAAGTTCAACAAGTACGGTACCGAGGAGGACCTGGACGCCAGCGCGTTTATCCGCCAGGTCAACTGCGCTGTTGAGGCGCATTACCCCGACGTCATGATGATGGCCGAGGAGTCCACCGCGTGGCCGCTCGTGACCTACCCGCCGCAGGATGGCGGCCTGGGCTTCCACTACAAGTGGGATATGGGCTGGATGAACGACACCCTGCACTACATGCAGACCGATTTTCCGTGGCGCCCCGGCAACCACGGGCTGCTCACGTTCTCCATCATGTATGCCTTTACCGAGAACTTCATCTGCCCGCTGAGCCACGACGAGGTCGTGCACGGCAAGTGCTCGCTCATCGGCCGCATGCCGGGCGACTGGTGGCGCCAGTTTGCCGGCCTGCGCACGCTGGCCTTCTACCAGATGACGCACCCCGGTGCCAAGCTCAACTTTATGGGCAACGAGATCGGCCAGTTTATTGAGTGGCGCTACTACGAGTCCATCCAGTGGTTCCTGACCGAGGAGTACGAGACCCACCGTCATCATCAGGCGTTTATCAAGGCGCTCAACCACCTGTACACCGCCGAGCCCGCCCTGTACGAGCGCGGCTACACCGACGACGGCTTTACCTGGATCGATGCGGACAACTCCAAGCAGTCCATCGTGAGCTTTGTGCGTCAGGGCGAGGACGTCGACGACGATCTGGTGATCCTGATCAACTTTGACCCGGCGAGCTACGAGAGTTTCCGCGTGGGCGTGCCGCGCGAGGGCGACTGGGAGGTCATCTTCGATTCCGACCGTCCCGAGTTTGGCGGCAGCGGTTATGCCGGCGAAGAGCCCTACACCTGCTCGAGCGAGCCCTATCCCTGGAACGGGCAGATGGACTCCATTGAGATTAAGGTGCCCGGTCTGGCAGGCGTGGTGCTTAAGCGCCGCGGTCCCAGCAGCTATAAGCCGCCCGTGGTCGAGGAGCCCAAGGCTGCGCCCAAAAAGCGTATGTCTTCGGTGAAGCCCAAGCCTGCGGCTGCTAAGGAGGCTCCGGCTAAGGCCAAGGCTACGACGACCAAGGCCAAGGCTGCCGCAAAGCCCGCTGCTAAGGCCGCAGCCAAGAAACCGGCTGCCAAAAAGGCCGCTACCAAGACCAAGTCTGCTTCTGTTAAGCCGTCTGCCAAGGATGCGTAACAAAACCGTTACAGCTGTAATTACCCGCCCCGACGAGGCGTAGGATACAAGTCATAACCGTTCCGGGAGAAACATCCCCGGGGG
>CABMPS010000131.1 GCA_902388545.1 uncultured Collinsella sp. | reverse complement strand
GGCGATACTGGGGTCGCTCAAAATAATCGAACTGGGCATAGCCATTGTTGGCGTTGGTTACCTGGTATTTTTCGTCAGCGCAGAACAGCTCGATAAGTCGATTCTCAAACTCAAATGTTGCTGACTGATTGAAGGTCGGATTGTCAATCAGAAGGGTCCGGTCGAAGTCTTTGTCCACGTTTGCGGCGTGTTGCTTCATGCGGCGTCGATAATTGGTCGTTTGACCGATGTACGCCGTTTTGTTTTTGCTGTTGGTCAGGATGTAGAGAACAGGCCAGCTTTCGTCGTGGTGCGACCCTGGATTTGGTGTGCCAAAGTCTTGCAGCGATTCGCTTGTCTCGAAGGGCTGGGGCAGGGGAAGCGTGTATTGCCGAAGGGCGAACTCGTTACTCATGGTGGTCCGCCTTTCTGTATTCGCTGGAGCTGGTGTCGACGGGATAGCGCTCGCCGTTGCGTTTGAGTTTGGACGAGAGCGCCTTTGGGAGGTCGATTCCGTTTAGATCGGCGAAACGCAGGAGAAAGAGGAGCGTGTCAGCGACTTCGTCTTCGATGGCTTGGCGCTGATCAGGGTTATCGAACATTTCTGCAATGTGCTCGTCGCTCATAAAGCGGAAAAGCTGAAGGAGTTCGGAGGACTCTGTCGCTATGCCGATGGCAAGTTCCTTTGGAGTGTGATATTTGCGCCAATCGCGCGCATCACAAAAATCTCTGACTTGTTCCGTCATGGCAGTGAGCTTGTCCATTGTCCGTAACCTCCCTGATGTTCATTATTTTATTATGGCCGTATCTGGAGTTTATTGCACATCAGTTGGGACGTGCGGTTTGTCCGGTCGCGATTGCCCGGTAGGAGGATTCACCGTGAAGATTGAAGTTGATGTAGACCAGCTGCGCGAGGGCTTGCTCGACTACGCGGGGAGCGCGGCTGGCGTGGGCTTTCCCGCTGCCATGCTCGACGTGATGGATATCGAGGACGAGTCGCCCCAAGAGCTCCTAGCCCGAGCCGAACGCGAAGGCCTCGACCTCCGCGACTTTGCCGTCGGCGATGAGGGCGACGGCTGTGACACGGATGAGGACTGGTAGCCGCGATTGAGCTTCAACCCCATCCCCTTAATAAGTTGCGGTGAAATAGGGACTGAAATGGCTGTTCAGAGGCCTATTCAATCCCTATTTCACCGCAACTTATGGGTGGGGATGGCTACGATGCCAGCGTGGCGATGACGGCTTCGTCGCCGGCGTATATTAGGGTGTTGCCATCGGGAATGATCGTTTGGCCGTCGCGTTTGAGCATCACCACGATAAAGGGGTGCTTGCCTTGCGGCACGTCGCGCAGGCGCTGACCGGCCAGGCGACCGTGGGGCGTCACGGTGACCTCGCGCAGCGTAACCTCGGCACGCTCTTCGAACGTTGGGGCTGCCATCACCAGAAGGTCGCCTTCCTCGATGACGGTATCGCCGTTGGGCAGTACCGGGTGCGCCCCGTCGCGCAGCACCAAGACCACGAGCATGTCCGTCGCGCTGCCAATATCGGCGAGCGAGCGCCCGGCAAACGGATGGCCAGCGCCCACCTTGAGCTTTACAAACGACATGCCGTCCTCGTCGCGGTAGTCGTTAAAGGTGCGGCGCACGTCGCCGGCCGCATCGATCATATCGAGTTTCTTCGCCACCGCCGGCAGTAGCGAACCCTGCACCACAATGCTCGATACGGCAATCACAAACACCAGGTCAAATAGGTCGTGTCCGCCGGGAACGCCGGCCACCACAGCAAAGAGGCTAAAGACGACCGAAGCCGCGCCGCGCAAGCCCGCCCAGCTTACGAGCGCAACCTGGCGAGGGCTCGTCTTAAAGGGCGCCAGCAGCAGACCGACGGCGATGGGGCGGCTCGCAAAGAGCATAAACGCCATGAGCGCCAGGCCGGGTAGCAGCATTTGCGGCAGGCGCGCGGGCGTGACGAGCAGGCCGAGCAAGAAGAAGATCGTCATCTCGGCCATCTCGGTAAGGGTGTCAAAGAAGTGCGCCATCTCGACCTTGCCGGTGATGTCGCTGGCTCCCAGCACAATACCGGCCAGGTACACGGCCAAAAAGCCATTGCCGCCCAGGTAACTCGGCAGCGCGTAGGCCACGATGGCCACCGCGAACAAGAAGATGGTCTGCGCGCCCTCGGCCGTTGCGCGTGCGCGCTCTATCAGGCGGCTGGATGCCCAGCCGATGGCAAGACCCAACCCCACGCCTAGGATGATCTGCTTGGCCAGCAGCACGGGGATGTTAATGTCGCCGCCGGCCGCGAGTGTGGCGAGCACGGCGGTGAGCATGTAAGCGACGGGGTCGTTGGAGCCCGATTCGACCTCGAGCAGCGAGTCGGTGCCGCCCCTCAGCGACAGGCTGTGCTCGCGCAGCACGCTAAAGACGCTGGCCGCGTCGGTGGATGCCACGACCGATCCCAACAGCAGGCCACCAATCCAGTCAAAACCCAGCACGAAGTGCGCAAACGCACCCGTAATGCCGGCAGTGATGACGACGCCGAGCGTGCTCAGCAGTACCGCGGGCACGGCAACGGGTTTGGCACGGTCGATATTGGTGTTAAAGCCGCCGTAGAACATGATGAACAGCAGCGCCGTGCTGCAGACGGTTTCGGTGAGCGCATAGTCGCTAAAGTCGATGTGCGCCGGACCGTTGACGCCCAGCAGCATGCCGAGTGCGATAAAGATGAGCAGGGTGGGGAAGGGGAGCTTTTTGCCGACGGGTTTGATGGTCAGACACAGAATAATGACGAGGCCGATAAAGAGAAGGATCTGGTTCATGGATGGTGTCCGCTCCTGGGTGGTTGGCGTGGCACGGTCAGTTGCCTGCGGTTATTTGTACCCAAAGATGGTGGGTTTATGGGGTTAGATTGCGGGCGTGCGCGATATCGTCATAGACGGCTGCCGTCTTTGCCTCTGCTCGGAAACCCTTTCCAGCTTTATTGCAACGGAGTACAATGGGTAACGTTTAAGTTCAACTTGAAGTTTTAGTTGCGGTTCCGGGCTTCGGTCGCAAGGTAGGGAAAGGCGTTCCATGGCGATCTATGTGACATCTGATGCTCACGGACACGTGCATGCGCTTGACGAGGCCCTGTCTAAGATCTCGTTGACGTCCGACGACACGCTGTACGTGCTGGGCGACATGATCGATCGCGGGCCCGATCCGGTCGGCGTTATTAAGCTCGTGCGCTCGCTGCCTAACGCCCGCGTTCTCAAGGGCAATCACGAGCAGATCATGCTCGATGCCATCATTGGCCAGGATCCGCTCGATGCCGAGACCTGGGATATCAACGGTGGCTGGACGACGCGCGAGCAGCTCAACGACATGGAATTTGAGGCATACGAGGAGCTCGTGCGATGGATGGCCGCGCTGCCGCTCTACGCGGTGGCCGAGACCGAGGAGCGCCCGTATCTGCTGGTACATGCTGGAATCGAGATGAAGGCGGCGCGCGCGTTTTTACTTGAGCATGGCGTCGATTGTGCCGATGGCGTCGGAGCGGTGGGTGCCGATCGCGAGCTGCTGCAGCAGATGCTCGCGGTGCAGTCGTCCGATGACCTGCTGTGGATTCGTCACGGCTATTGGGATGCGCCGACGGGACTGCTTTCTGCCGAGGGCGAGGGTCCGGTCGTGGTGAGCGGCCACACGCCCACGGTGTCGCTTGGGCGCTATTGCGAGGTTGGCGGCCTGGCGGGGCTTGATGAGGAGTCGGGCCGCGGGCAGATTGTGCGCCTGGGTGGCGAGGATACCGCCGGCGTGCCCGATCGTATCGATATCGACTGCGCCGCCGCCACCGGCTCCGAGTTCGGCCGCGTCGGGATCCTGCGCCTGGATGATGGCGCGGAGTTCTACGCGAATATCAACCCAGGCGAATAATCGGTGCAAAGGGTAGCTAATTTGGGACGGAGCTTTTTTGACTACTTTCGGAGAATAGCGCCTTCTTGCTCGGTAAGCGCGAGAAATGAGGAACGTCTGCGTCCTCGGCAGTGCGAAAATGCTCGAAAAACCGTCGCAACGGAGTCAAACGACGTTGCGACGGTTCTTTTTTGGCTGCCCGCTGGCTAAGTGAGTAGACTTTTTTGGAAATGCCGAGCAGCCGGCAAATTTGCCTCAACAAAACCGCAGGTCACTGACTTGTGTTTTGCCGGTGTGGTCAGGGATTCGGCAAAAGTCTACTCACTTAGTTTTGCGTGTCGCAAATCGTCCGCAACGAGACCCCCCATTGCGCCAATTAGGCGCCGTACGGGTTGCGGTCGCGCTCGATGCGTTGGCGGATGTGGGCGTATTCGATAATCAGCAGCACCAGGAGTAGGGCCATGATGGCTAGGTAGCTCACCACGGCGCCCATCAGACCCAGCAGGTTGATCAGGATCACCGGCAGCACTACGCTTACGGCGAAGCAGATCAGGTAGATTTTGGTGACGTCGCCGGCATGGCGCAGCACCGTGATGATGGCGTAGAGAAAGTCGATGGCCGCGGTGACGCCGCCGGCGACAACCATCAGCAGTGCCAGCGTGCGGTAGCGCTCAAAATTGAGGCCGTACATGAAGCTCATGAGGGGAATACCGGGACCTGCCATAAATGCGGCGCACACGCTGGTGATGACCACGATCAGTGCCATAACGGCAACAATAATCAGGTCAAAGCGACGACGCTTGCGAGGATTAGCCCAAATGCTCGACAAACGCAGGAGCTGCGGTTTATAGATAAATCCAATGCTCAACAAAATAGCCTGCGCCGGAAAGAACAGGGCATTAAAGTACAGCTGATACTTGTAGGCCAGCGTGCCTTCCATCACGAACTTGGGCATGCTCTCGATAAGGTTGAACAGGAACAGCGCGCCAAAAAGCGGGGCGCACTGGATAAACAGGTGACCGACCTCGCGCAGGCTCACGCGGCGCGATTTTTCGGTTTCGAGCAGGGCGAGCGGCGCGGTGACCAGAACGAGCGAGGCGATCGCGGTAACACCCATGGCCATGGCGGCGATGGGCATGCTGCGCGTGAGGAACAGTACCACGCTAAAGACCGCGATGACGCCGACGGATCGTAGCGTTTGGCTCATGCCGGCCAGGTAGAGTTTGTCGGCCTGCTGCAGGCGGCCCTCGTACACGTCGGCAATGCCGTCGATCACCTTATACAGGTAGACGCCCAGGCCGATTGTGGCCATCTGCGCATCGTAGCCGCGGGCGCTGCTGTATACCAGGCCGCATGCCAGCGCGAGCGCTCCGCAGATCCAGCGGTTGAGCTGGTAAGAGGCAAAGGACGTCTTTTCGTCGATGTCCGAGACCTGGAAATTGCGCACGCCGTAGTTGCACGCGATCATGATGAGCGTGCCGGTGACAAAGGCGATGGAGAATTTGCCAGCCTCCTCGGCGCCCACGAGCTGTGTGGACACGATGGTGAGCAACGGAAACGCCATGCCCCATACGGCGGTGCCCAGGGTATTCCAAAGGTAGTCGCGACGGGTGGCGTGATCTTCGTACTCGGCTTCTTGCGTGGAGAAGCCGCCGCCGTAGACGGCTCCGAGCAGGCGGTTCCACCAGGCATTGACCATGCGGTGGATGGGGCCGGGCTGGCGATCGCGCTCGCGGCGACGGCGTGTGGCCTGGCTGCTGTCGGGACCGCCGGCGTTACGCTGGCTTAGCTCTTGGATTCGTGCGAGCTCCTCGGCGGTGTGCGATGCGGGGAACAGGCCGTTCTCGATGCG
>CABMPS010000130.1 GCA_902388545.1 uncultured Collinsella sp. | reverse complement strand
GGGGCTGCCGATATAGACGGCGTCGACGTCGGCGGCTGCCGCAAGCTCATCGAGTGAGATAAAGTTTCGCTCGCCATCGCGCTCGGCGGTAAAGGCAGCACCGCGATTGGCATCGCGTGAAAGCGTGCCCACAAACGCGGCTTGGTCGTTGGCGTTGACGACTTGGATAAAGTCGTCGGTGATCATGGATGTGCCGATGGTCGCGATGCGCAGCATACGTCCCCCCTGCGTTGTTTGGTCTACAGGATGAGTGTAGCGCGTGGGGATATAAAGCTGTGCGAAAACGCTATTACAGGTCGCTCTCGTTAAAGCCGGTGTCGATATCGAGGTTGCTGCCGTCGGCCGCCGTGGTGGCGAGCTCATCGCAGCGCTCATTGAGCTCGTGGCCGGCGTGACCCTTAACCCAGATGAACTCAACCTTGTGCTTGCTTTTGGCGGTGAGTAGGCGCTCCCACAGGTCGCGGTTCTTGACGGGCTGCTTGTTGGCGGTTTTCCACCCGCGCTTTTTCCAGCCGTCGATCCAGTGCTTGTTAAAGGCGTTGACGACGTACTGCGAATCGGAATGGACTTCGACCTCGCAGGGGCGGTTGAGTGCCTCGAGCGCCACGATAACGGCCATGAGCTCCATGCGGTTGTTGGTGGTCTTGGCGTAGCCGCGCGAAAGCTCGGAGGTAAAGGTCTTGCCGGCGGGGTTGGTGTATTTGAGCACGGCGCCGTAGCCGCCGCGTCCCGGATTTGATCGGGCCGAGCCGTCGGTATAGATGATGACCTTCACGGGCTTCCTTTCTTTGAGTGCATTTCATGTGAGTGACCATTGTAGCGCCATGCCCGCCGGGGGCCAGCAATCTACGATTTCTACCCCGTCTTCCGACTGTTAGCTGGCATGGATGATGCGGTTGAGCTCGTCGAGGTATTGCTGCAAGAGGAGAGAGGGCTTGCGCTCGTCGTGCATGATGTAGCCAACGTGCATCGTTGGGGCGTCTGCTAACGGGATCGATGCCATACCCCATTGCATTTCATTGGAGAGGACTCCGGTCGACAGGGTGTAACCGTTCGACGTGATAAGTAAGTTGGTAAGTGTTCCGCGGTCCGAGATTCGTATGTTGCGGTCGCAAGGGATATAGCTAAAAGGTTCCTCGGCGTAATAGAAGGAGTTTGAGGTTCCCTGCTCAAAGCTGTAGCGCGTATAGGGCGCGAGGTCGGCAAGGGACAGCTGAGGGCGGCGTGCGAGCGGGTGGCGTTCGCTGACGAATACGTGGACCGTCGCGTCGAATAGGGGATGGAAGCTTGCGCGGGCATCGGCGAAGGCCTTCTGCAGAACGCGGGCGTTAAAGTCATCCAGATACAGAATGCCGATATCGCTGCGAAACGCACGGACGTCATCGATGATCTGCGATGTGGTGGTCTCGCGCATGATGAACTCGAACTTGCTGTCGCGGCAGCGCTCGACTACGTTGACAAAGGCCTCGACCGAAAAGGCGTAGTGCTGGGCGGAAATGGCGAGGCGGGCTTGCGGGGTGCCGCCGTCCTCGTAGCGTGCCTCGAGCATGTCGGCCTGCTCTACGACCTGGCGCGCATAGCCCAAAAGCTCGGTGCCGTCGTTGGTGAGCGTGACGCCGCGGCTGGAGCGCGTAAAGATCTCCAGATGGAGTTCCTGTTCCAGGCTTTTGACGGCGTTTGAGATGTTGGACTGAGCGGTATAGAGGCGCTGAGCTGCGGCGTTGATTGAGCCGGACTCTGCCACGGCGATCAGAAAACGAAGCTGCTGAAGGGTCATCGACGCCATCCTTTCGATAGTTATCTATAAAACAGATAACAAGTTAGCGCTTTTTAGTGATTGACCGAGGAAGACAATGCCCGTACTATTCAAAACACACAAAGGCGGTAGGTTATTAAGCCGACTACGGAATCGGGACGCGAAAGGAGGCCCGCATATGAATTGCTTACCAAGACGAATGCCGGGCTCCTGTTTGCGCCCGTCGGCGTGATCAGGAGACAGCGACTTACTTCTCTCTTTTTACTTACTTTCGTTCGATCAAGGAGATCATCATGAGCCAGTTCATCAACAACCCCGAGCACACCTTTGGTTTCGATACCCTGCAGCTGCACGTTGGCCAGGAGAGTGCCGATCCCGCATCCGACTCCCGTGCCGTGCCTATCTACCAGACCACGAGCTATGTGTTCCGCAACTCCCAGCACGCCGCCGACCGCTTTGGTCTTGCCGACGCCGGTAACATCTACGGCCGTCTGACCAACTCCACCCAGGGCGTCTTCGAGGACCGTATCGCCGCGCTCGAGGGCGGCGTGGCAGGTCTTGCCGTCGCCTCCGGCGCTGCTGCCATCACCTATACCCTGCAGGCTCTTGCCCAGGCTGGTGACCACGTGGTGGCTCAGAAGACCATCTACGGTGGCTCCTACAACCTGCTGGAGCATACGCTCTCCCAGTTTGGCGTCGAGACCACGTTTGTCGATGCCCATAACCTGGAAGAGGTTGAGGGTGCCATCAAGGACAGCACCACGGTCATCTATCTCGAGACGCTCGGCAACCCCAACTCCGACATCCCCAACATCGACGCCATCTCCGAGATTGCCAAGAAGCACGGTCTGCCGGTTGTCGTCGACAACACCTTCGGCACCCCGTATCTGTTCCGTCCGCTGGAGCACGGCGCCAACATCGTCGTCCACTCCGCAACCAAGTTCATCGGCGGCCACGGTACCTCGCTGGGCGGTGTGATCGTCGACGGCGGTAACTTCGATTGGAAGGCGAGTGGCAAGTACGCCCAGATCGCTGAGCCCAACCCCTCCTACCATGGTGTTTCGTTTGCCGAGGCTGCCGGTCCCGCCGCCTTCGCAACCTATGTCCGCGCTATCCTGCTGCGTGACGAGGGCGCCTGCATCAGCCCGTTCAACGCCTGGGTTCTGCTCCAGGGCACCGAGACTCTGTCGCTGCGCGTTGACCGCCATGTCGAGAACACCAAGAAGGTCGTTGAGTTCCTGGCTGGTGACAGCCACGTCGCCAAGGTGAATCACCCGAGCCTGCCTGAGCACCCCGATCACGAGCTCTATCAGAAGTACTTCCCCCGTGGCGGTGCCTCGATCTTTACCTTTGAGATTAAGGGTGGCCAGGAGGCTGCATGGAAGTTCATCGATCATCTGCAGGTGTTCTCGCTGCTCGCCAACGTGGCCGACGTCAAGTCGCTCGTCGTGCACCCGGCTACCACCACGCACTCCCAGCTCTCTGCCGAGGAGCTCGCCGAGCAGAACATCACGCCCTCCACGATCCGTCTTTCCATCGGTACCGAGAACGCCGAGGATATCATTTGGGATCTGAAGCAGGCCTTTGCCACGCTGGACGAGTAAGGCGACTTGTGCAAGGACCCCTTGCGACTCGATAGGTATAACTGCATAAAATGCCTGCTCAAGGCGCCTGTGCGAACAATGGTTGCACAGGCGTCTTTTTTGCATAGAGAGGGTGCAAAAACAGGGTTTTTGACACGCTTTATGCAATCGAGATGTGGAAAACTCCTGTTGAGAGGATGTGAGTTTTACGCAATTGACGTGCACCTTTTGAGTAAAACCGCAGGTCGCGATTTGCTCGGGGTACTATGCAGCGCGATTAAATCACACGCAGCTCAAACGCAGCAAAAACGCACTACGGAGGTTTCCAGCTACATGAGGATCGATTCACGAAAACCGAAAGCCGCCGCCCTTTCCGCCGCTCTGACCGTGGCACTTTTGGCGGGCGCCGGCGCAACTGATGCCCACGCGGCAACACTATCCGATACGGTCGGATCTGCGCCGTCCGAGGCGACGCTGGTGCAGCCCGTCGACTACCGCGGCGACGGTTATGGCTCTATGCAGGAGTGGAACGCCTCGATGGGGGCAAAGCGCGATTCCCTGGAGATGCGCGCTCAGATCATTATGAATATGTATGGCGACTATGCTACCGA
Organism: uncultured Collinsella sp.; assembly: GCA_902388545.1. Taxonomy (GTDB): domain Bacteria; phylum Actinomycetota; class Coriobacteriia; order Coriobacteriales; family Coriobacteriaceae; genus Collinsella. The sequence continues at coordinate 1,834 of CABMPS010000130.1, read as the reverse complement.
TGACGAGCGCGCTGTGTTGCAGGGTTGCATCGACGGTGCGGGTAGCCTGTTGACGATGGGGGAAGTCGACGCCAAGTCGACCGAGCTCGATGAGCTGCGCACCGCGCTTGAGGATGCCAAGCGCGAAGCGCTCGAGGCTGCTGCCGCCGAGGCGGAGGCTGCCGAGGCCGTCCAAGCTTCTTACTACAATGCCGGTTACACTTCGTCCTACGCGTCTGCCGCGTCCTGCGCGAACGGATCGGGCCTGACGCGCTCTGCGGGTGTCAATAACTACAACGGGCGCCGCGAGACCTATTACAGCAGCAACGTGCTTTATCACTATCGCACGGGCGAATGGACTCAGGATTCTGAGGGCTTCTGGCGCGATTCCGACGGCTATTACGTCGTTGCCGCGGGCGATAAGGCCCAAGGCTCCACGTTTACCGGATCCAAGGGTGAGTGCAAGGTCTATGACTCCGGCTGCGCAGCCGGAACGACCGATTACTACACCGGTTGGTAATCTGTTCGCGCTATAGACATATGATGGGCGGGCGTCTTTACCGAGCTTTCGGGCAACGTAAAGACGCCCGTTTTATATATGCATTTGGGTTAACAGAACCTTTACCGTGGCGCTACGTTGGGCATATGGGCGCGGGGCACACTAAGCCATGAGAAGCAAGGTCTTTCCCGTGGAGGAAGTGGTCTCATGAACGCTCGAGATATCGCTATTGCCGTCGTCGCATTGGTACTTGGTTGTCTTGGCCCCACGACCGCGCTGGTCGCGGGCATGCAGGGCGCGTGCGGAGCTGCTCCTATCGTTGTTGGGGCCTTAATTGCTGTCGCTGTGCTGGGAAGTGCCGGTGTCGTCCTTTGTCGTGATGATGAGGACGAGATCGTGGGGTCTTAAAGATGGCCTCAACTCTGGTTTTGCCGGAGCATGTCGCATGCGCCGGGTGGTCGTATTTAGAAGAACAAACGCATGGGAACTTATGACGCGGGGCAGACCGCAAAGACGCGCGTGGGATATCCAACGCCATCGCGCACCTTGGGGAAGGTGCAGAAGATGACAGCGCCCGTGGCGGGAAGCTCCTTTCATCGGGCTTTTTGCTGATGTTAATGCGGTGCCGTGACAGCTCGATTTCTGCTGCGTTACGATACGTTCTCGATTGCGATTCCACGATGTTTCGGCTGCGTGACCATTGTGTTTCGCCTTGCCGGGGCGCTGATGGCGAAGGGAGGGGCCGTGCAATACCGCGTTGACCCCAAAAGCGGCAACCGTATCTCGGCGTTGGGGCTGGGCTGCATGAGGTTTCCCGGTGCGCCGGGACGCCCGGATGCGAAGACTGCCGACGCCATCATCTCCCGTGCGGTGGAGCAGGGGATTAACTACCTGGACACGGCCTATCTCTATCCCGGCAACGAGGCGTGCGTGGGGGCGTCGCTTGAGCGCCTGGGCTTGCGCGACCAGGTTTTGCTCGCAACCAAGCTGCCGCATGCTTCGTGCAAATGCGCGGAGGATTTCGATCGGTTCTTCGACGAGCAGCTGCGTCGCCTGCGGACCGACCGTATCGACTATTACCTCATGCATAACATCACCTCGCCCGTCCAGTGGGAACGTGTGGTGGCGTTGGGCATCGAGGACTGGATTGCGCGTCAAAAGGCGGCGGGGCGCATTCGCCAGATTGGTTTTTCGTACCACGGCAGCGCGGCGGATTTCATGACGATGCTCGATGCATATGAGTGGGACTTTTGCCAGATCCAGTACAATTACGCTGGAGAGCGATATCAGGCGGGAACAGCAGGACTCATGGCGGCTGTGCACCAGGGCAGGTCATCGGAAGCCGGGGTATAGTCG
>CABMPS010000129.1 GCA_902388545.1 uncultured Collinsella sp. | reverse complement strand
AGGGTGCCCGTCCCGCCGTGCGCGTGCGCACCGGCTGGGGCTCGACCCGCATCCTCGACATGCTCGTGGGAGAGCAGCTGCCGAGAATTTGCTAGGGCGGAATTGCACAGCTGGCGCGATATGGCCTGATAACCCTGGAGATGTTCAGATTCCAGCCACGCCAGACACGTAAGCCCAGTATTATGAGGTGCGTTTTAAACCCAATGACGGGAGCTTTCATGGCAGCAGCTTTTTCCCATGTGATTTTTGATTTAGACGGCACCATCCTCAACACGCTCGAGGACCTGGCGGCCGCCGGCAACCATACCTGCGAGACGCACGGCTGGCCTACGTTTGCCGTCGACGAGTACCGCTACAAGGTGGGAAACGGCATGCTCAAGCTGGTTGAGCGCTTTATGCCCGCCGAGTATGCGGGCGACGGCCGTATGTTTGAGCAGACGCTTGCCGAGTTTAGGGCTTACTACGGCGAGCACAAGGAGGACCACACCGCCCCCTATGCCGGCACGATCGAGATGCTCGACCGCTTGCGCGCCGCGGGTGTGCAGCTTGCCGTACTCACTAACAAGGACCACGTCTCGGCGGCTTCGCTTATCGAGAAATACTTTGGTTCCGAGCGCTTTGCGCTGGTGCAGGGCCGTGTCGATGCGTTTCCGCCCAAGCCCGAAGCACCCGTCACGCTGCATGTGATGGAAGAGCTGGGTGCCGATCCGGCAACCACGCTCTATGTGGGCGATTCCAATGTCGATATCCTGACCGGCCACAACGCCGGCCTTAAGAGTGCGGGCGTCAGCTGGGGCTTCCGAGGCCGCGCAGAGCTCGAAGCAGCCGGTGCCGACTACGTGGTTGACACGCAGGAAGAGCTCGCGGCGCTGATCCTGGGCGAGTAACGCCAGCGCTGCCCAACCCAGCCGCCGCAATGCCGTTGCGCGGAAAGTAGTCGTTGGGGACGTTCTTAAACGACTGGTCAAACAATGGCAACGTCGCAGGTAGAGGACGGACAGCGAAAACGCCCCTAAGCGAGCAAGGTGACGTGAAATGAAAGGGCGCTGACCTTCTGGTCGCGCCCTTGAAATTGAACGTCAGATTGCCGCTTAGGGGCGTTTGCAGCGTCGAGCAGTTGCGGCGTTTGGTAAAACGCCGCAACGAACTACCGCGTAACTCCCCTAGTTCATCATTGCATTCATCATCTCGGTGGTTGCGGAATCGTCAGCAGACCACTCGCCATCGTCATTGGCGGTGTACTTGAAGGTAACCTTGGTGTCCTTGGTCTTAGCGGCCTTGGTCACGTCGACCATGACCTGGCCGGCCATCTTGTACAGGTCGTCCTCGGAAGGCATCGTATCGAGCGCCGCGATCTTCTCCTGATACTGGGTAGCGAAATCTTCAACGATCTTGTTCATGGACTTGCAGGTAATGGTGACATCGGCAGTCGCGGTGCCCTTGTCCTCGTCGACCGTCACATCGCCGATCTTGTAGTCAAAACCCTCGAGATAGCTCTTGGCGTACTCCTTGGGATCGATGCCCAGCTGCTCGAACTCGTCGCCCGAGGCCTCTTCCAGGCCGGCGAGGAAGTCGTCGCCGCCGTTCTTGACCTCGTCAAACTGCGTCGTAAGATCCTCGGTGATGAGCTCCTCAACCGAAGGACCTCCGCAGCCGGAAAGCACAACCACGCACGCGACCAGAACAGCCATCAGGGGCGCAAGCAGCAGCTTCTTCTTCATGACATTCCTCCCAACAAGCGGCACCGCGCTTCCCGACGCGGTGCGCGTCGTAACAATAAGGCCATACTAGCCGATAACGAACACCCCCGGCAAAGCAAAGGCGCAGTCGGCTCGATTTAACGTCCGAACGGTTTACCGGTCCGCCCAACGCGCAATAAAACGTTCCGCCGCATTGCAATAAAAAAGGGCGGCCGGATAACCCGACCACCCCAAAACACCCTTATGTTGCCGCAGACTACTTGCGGACGACCTTGACGATGGCATCGCCAGCGGAGACAGCGGAGTCAGCCTCGACGGCGAGCTCGACGTCGGCGAACTCGGCGGTGTTGGACACAGCCACGACGACGCAGTCCTTGTAGCCGGCAGCGGCGATCTTGGCGCGGTCGATCTTGAGCATGGGCTGGCCAGCCTTAACGACATCGTCGGCCTTGACGAAGCCCTCGAAGCCGTCGCCGTTCATGTTGACGGTATCGACGCCAACGTGCACCAGAACCTCGATGCCGCTATCGGACTGCAGGCCCACGGCGTGACCCATGGTGACGGTCACCTTGCCGTCGCAGGGAGCGTAGACCAGATCGTCCTCGGGCCACACGGCGCAGCCCTTGCCCAGAACCTCGCCACCAAAGACGGGATCGGGCACGTCGGCCATCTTGATGACCTTGCCCTTGACGGGCGAGCACAGCACGTCGGCGCCGGCAGAAGCAGAGATGGAGGCCGGAGCAGCGGCAGCCGCGGGCTCAGCCTTCTTCTTGAACATGTCAAACAGACCCATACGTTTTCTCCTCTTGATTCAGCGCAACGTTATGCGCATGCCTATGGTGATTATAGTGCCAAATGGCCAAAATACTAAGGCGAGGGCTCGAATCGCAAGCCCTTTCAAGCCCTTCCCAAAACCTTTTCCCCAGTGGTTCTCATATTGTCGATTAACCCTCGATAAGCCGAGTATCGTCTGCGCACGGAACGGGCAGAAGCGGGCGCGCCAAACCCGACACTTCTTTTCGCGCCCACGGACCGCCGCCGCCCCGTCCCTGACACTTCCTGATACCGACCGAAACGTGCCAAAATAAACCCGTTCCTTTTTGCCAGGTTTGGCAAGTGTGGGAGTTCGCATGGATATCAAACGCAAGATTACCGAGGCGCAGGGCCTCACCCCCACCGAGCAACAACTCGGCATTGCGGCCCTTGCCATCGGCGAGGACATCCGCGGGCTTTCTATTAAGGAATTTGCCGCGCGCACCAACGTTTCCGTTGCGAGCGTGCACCGTTTTTGCAAAAAGCTCGGCCTCGAGGGCTTCAAGGATCTCAAGGTCGAGCTTATTCGCTTGACAACTGAGGCGGGAAACCGTCGCGACGTGGACATCGACTTTCCCTTCGATGCTACGTCCACCCCCGCGCAGGTCATGGAGCGTATGGAAGGACTCTACCAGACTACGCTGGCCGAGACGCAGGAGCTGCTCGACCCCGCACAGCTCGACTACGCCGCCAAGCTCATCGCGAACGCCCGACAGGTCGATATTTTCACGGGCTCGCACAACCTCTATCCAGCAGGAATGTTCCGCGATCGCCTACTCTCCGACGGTAAAAGTGCGACGTGCCACGACAATGCCGAAGCCCAGGTGCGCACGGCGCTTGCCTCGGGCCCCGACCATGTGGCAATCGCTATCTCCTACAGCGGCCTTGCCCCCAACCTCAAGGACATCTTGCCGATCATCAGCAGTCGGCATGTCCCGGCCATCGTCATCGGCACGCCTCATTGCGCGCGTATTCACCCCGGCTTTGCCGCCTACCTCACGGTGAGCGACCACGAGAGCATGACGCACCGCATCACACAGTTCGCGTGCCACATCGCCGTGCAATACGTGCTCGATTCGCTCTACAGCAGCTACTTTGCCAAAGACTACGCCCGCTGCGCCGAATTCCTGGAGCAATCGTTTCCCTACACCCGCCTGCCCGGGCTCAAGTAGCGACGAGCGTGGATTTTTGGACGCTTAACTAACGAGCGTGGACAATCTCCCACTTTGAGGCCGTCACCGAGCCAAAACCGGGAGATTATCCACGCTCATTTTGGGTCCCCTGGGAACGCATGAGGAGGGCGGATAGACAGCCGTTATTTGCGAGGCGTCAGCGACGTAAAGAGTCCGTGTTGGTTGCAGTAAAGAAATATTCTGCCGCGCCCGGTAATATGGAAGCGCGGCTGCACCGATTGCTCTGGATAGAGCTTCTTAAAGCAGATGCCGTCCATAGTCGCATATGCCACAAAGCTAATGTAGTGATCCTTGGTCATGGGATGATCGAGCGTGACGTACCAATCGTCCTCGATGCGCTCGATGGAAAAGGCGTGGTCCGCGTCCGGCTCTTCGGCCTCCTGGGGAAACATCGTGGAGCCACAGCAGCTAAAGCTGCCTTCTCCGAGCGCGTGCACAACGTTTCCGCAGATAGGGCAAACGTAAAAGACGCCTTTGAGCATATTGCCTGCACGGTTGGCGTTGGCCCGAATGTCACCAGCCAAAAGCTCAGCCACGCTTACGCCGAGTCTCTGGGCCAAAGGCTCAACGAGGGAAATGTCGGGAAGGCCGCGGCCGGATTCCCACTTGCTGACGGCTTTATCGGTCACGCCAAGGCTTTCCGCCAGGGCGCGCTGGGTGAGGCCGCGCTCTTCGCGCAGCTGCTTGATGGCATGCGCTGCCAAAAAAGTATGGGAGGCATTGGTTTGCCGTGTCTGGTTCATGGGCTGTCCAATCAAATTGAAGAAATGGAGTGAACCGGTTCGACAGTCAGTATCCATTTGAAGGCCAGGCTCGACAACCTACGCTGCGTAGACATGCGCCAATCGAACGAGCGCGGATTTTTGGACGCTCATCCTGAGTAGTCATTTAAGAACATCCCCAATGACCACCGCATCCGGAGCAAGACAACGCCGCATGTAGAGGACGGACAGCGAGCGACGTCCAGGGCGAACAAGTTGGCATGAAAAAGGCAAGGCATAGACCTTCTGGTCATGCCTTGCCTTTTGAATGACAAATTGTCGCCCTGGGCGGCGCGCAGCGTCGGCCCGTTCCGCGGTTTGGTAAAACCGCGTAACTAACGAACTCCGTACTGCTCGTAGTAGGCGTCGATGGCGGTCTTGAGCTCGTCGTCGATGACAACCTTGCCGTCGATCTCGTGATTGTAGAGGGTCTCGACGACCTCGGCCATAGAAACAATGCTCGCGACGGGGAAACCGTACTTGGCCTCAATCTCCTTCTGTGCGGTGGTCACACCGCCCTTGCCGACCTCCATGCGGTTGAGCGAGACGATAAGGCCCTTAATCTCGACATCGGCCGCAGCCATAACCTTGGGATAGGTCTCGTCGATGGACTTGCCGGAGGTGGTCACGTCCTCGACCATCACCACGCGGTCGCCATCTTGGGGCTCATAGCCCAGCAGGTTGCCCTTGTCGGCACCGTGGTCCTTGGCCTCCTTGCGGTCGCAGCAGTACTTGACCTCCTTACCGTACAGCTCGTGGTAGGCAATGGCGGTCACGACGGCCAGCGGAATGCCCTTGTAGGCCGGTCCAAACAGCACGTCAAAGTCGTCGCCAAAGTTATCGTGAATGGCCTGGGCGTAATACTCGCCCAGCTTCTTGAGCTGGTAGCCCGTCACGTAAGCGCCGGCGTTCATAAAGAACGGGGACTGACGGCCGCTCTTGAGCGTAAAGCTGCCGAACTTAAGAACGTCGGACTCGACCATGAACTTGATAAACTCTTGCTTGTAAGCCTCCATGCGGGCTCCTCTCGTGTTCGCGTACGTGCCTTCCAGTTTAGCGCAGGCAGGGCGCATTGCGGGCGCGCTTTGAGCTCACGGCATTCTGTAAAGGCTTTGTCAGAGACGATGATTTTCCGAACAATGGGGTTGACACGGCAAACCCCCTCATCAAGAATACGGGCGGATTAAAAACGGGTACGAGATACCCAAAGCGCGCCGCGCCCGGCCTTAAGGAGGTGTGCCATGGAAGGCAGCCATAGTCGAAAAACCTGCATGTCGCCCTCGGCACGCCGCGAGGATTCCGCACACGCATAAGCGCCAATAGCCGATCGTCGGCATTTATCCGCCAACAATCATCCGTCAAAACCACCACAAAGGTGCCTGTCCCCTTTGTGG
>CABMPS010000128.1 GCA_902388545.1 uncultured Collinsella sp. | reverse complement strand
ACTTGAACCTTCATGGGGTTGCCCCCATACGGACCTGAACCGTACGCGTCTGCCAATTCCGCCACGCCCGCGTGCAGGAATTAGAATAACGGAGCGCCACCGCGAACGCAAGAACTATTTTTGAAAAAGTTTGCAGGCATTTTCCCAAGCGGCATGCGCGATTGTTTCGGCGTCCTCACCAGTGCGATCGACACGGTCGTTAACCAGCGCGTTTGCCGTAATGGAGATCATTGCGGGCTCGCATTCAAGACCGCGGATGGGCTCCGGAGCCATATACGGGCAATCCGTCTCGAACAAAATTCGATCGAGTGGGGTTGCCGCAAATGCCTCGCGCACGTCGTCGTTGCGCTTAAAGGTGGCCGCACCACCATAGGCGATATAGCAGCCCAGCTCCACAAAGCGCTCCATCGTGGCGCGGTCCTCGCCAAAGCAGTGCAGCACGCAACCGGCCTGAGGCACACCCACCTCGTGCAGCACGTTGTAGGCGTCCACGTGCGAGGTACGCTCCTGGTCCATGTCCTCGTGACGCAGATGCAGCTCCACCGGCACGTTACGACACACGGCAAGCTCGAGCTGGCGCGCCATGCAATCAATCTGCACGCTGTGGGGCGCCGGCGTGATGTCGTCGTCGTAATCCATGTGGTAGTCCAGACCGATTTCGCCAATACCGGCACACAAAGGGTCATCAAGCGCAGCAACAACCTGCGCGTGAATGTCGTCGGTATAGTCCGGCGCGCCATACGGATGCACGCCGGCAAGATACTTGATCTGCGGGATATCCTGCATCGGCAGAATTTCGCGCACGAGCCAGTCGCTATAGTCCGTCACGCTGCGCTTGTCGGCGATGGGGTCGAAGACCGTCACCAACAGGTCGATGCCTGCCGCCTTGGCACGCACGAGTGTCTCGGGCACATCCTTGCCCCAGAACGAAAGCAGATGCGCATGTGTGTCGGCAAGCGGTGCCAAGGGCACGGGACAAGCAACCGTCTTCTTTTTCTTGGTAAACGTCACGCGTTCGGCATTAAGCGTCATGGGAAAGCTCCCGAGCCAGGCACACAAAGTCGGCGACGCCGAGCGTCTCGGCGCGCGTGGTGGGTGCGATACCGCAAGCCTCAAAGGCGGCATCGAGCACGTCCTTGGCAAAACCGTTGGCGCTCATGGAATTGCGGATGGTCTTGCGACGCTGAGCAAATGCAGCGTCAATCACGCGGGCCACAAATTCGCGATCGAGTCCTTCGGGCACCACACCGTCAACACGGTCGATACGCACGACGGCCGAGTCCACGTGTGGCGCCGGCATAAAGCAACGCGGCGGCACCTCAAAGCGACCCGTTACCTGCGCATACAGGCCAAGCTTTGCCGTATAGCCGCCATAGGTCTTGTTGCCCGGCACTGCGGCAATGCGATCGGCAACCTCCTTTTGCACCATGACGACGGCGCGCTTGAGCGCCGGCATCGTCTGGAAGAACTGCAGGATGATCGTCGCCGCCACGTTATAGGGCAGGTTCGCGACAAACACCGTCGGCTCACCGCCCGCAGCCTGCTCAATCTGCTCCGGGCCCACCTTGAGCGCGTCGCCCATGATAAAGCGGAAGTTGGCATAGTCGGCGGCGTGGGCATCGAGCACCGGCTCAAGCTCGGGATCGGCCTCAATGGACGTAACGCACGTCGCTTCCTGCAGCAACGCAAGTGTCAACGTTCCACAACCCGGACCCACCTCGAGTACGCGCTCGTCACCTGCAAGCTCGGCAAGCTCGCAGATACGCTCGATCACATGATTGTCGATTAGAAAGTTCTGGCCCAGGCGATGCTTGGTCGCAAGGCCAAACTCCTCCAGCAGCTCCCTGGTGGCCGTGGGGTTTGCCAAAGGCGAAGTTGTCATGGTTGCCTCCTTAGCATGATGGCGGCGTCTTGAAACAAAAGGGCATGGACCGTGGCGGCCATGCCCTTACAGCTAAACAGCAAATTGCCGATATGGCGCTCGCGCGGTCTCTACGCCAGACGCGGGAACAGCGGATCGCCCTTCTCGACGGGCTGACCGCCAGCAAGCAGGCCCCAAGTGCAAATGCCCTTGAGGTCGTCGCTCGAGGCCTCGTCCTCGCAAGACAGGCGACGCAGAGCCTCGGCAGAAGTCTGGGGCATGAGCGGCATCAGCAGGTGGGCGGCGATGCGGATGGCCTCGAGCAGGTTGTAGATCACAAATGCCAGCTCGTCAGCCTTGGCCTCGTCCTTGGCAAGCGCCCAGGGCTCGGAGTCCTCGATGTAGTGGTTGGCGGCATGGATGAGCTCCATGACCTCATCCTTGGCTCCGCCGTAATCGAGCACGTCCATATTGGCCATGTAGCGCTCGACCAGGCCGTCGGCAATCTTTGCCAGCGGGTTATCGAACGCGTCGGCAGACGCCGGTTTAGCCGGGGCGCAGCCGTCAAAGTACTTTGCGCTCATGTTGAGCGAGCGCGAGATAAGATTGCCCCAGCTGTTGGCCAGATCGGCGTTGTAGACCTGCTCCATGCGATCGAAGCTGATGGCGCCGTCGGTGCCGGGGACTACGTCGGTCATAAAGTAATAGCGGTAGCCCTCGACGCCCAGCATGTCGATAACATCCTGCGGAGCGATGGCGTTGCCGCGGCTCTTGGACATCTTCTCGGCCTTACCGGTCTCGGCATTGCGCACGGTCAGGAAGCCGTGGGCAAAGACGTGCTCGGGCAGGGCCTCGCCGATGGCCATGAGCATGGCGGGCCAAATGACGCAGTGGAAGCGAATGATGTCCTTACCCACAATATGGAACTGCGCGGGCCAGCGATAGGCCAGCTCGGCACGGGCCTCGTCGGTGTCGACACCGTAGCCGACGGCAGTCATATAGTTGAGCAGCGCATCGAACCACACGTAGGTCACGTGACCCTCGTCAAACGGGACCTGAATGCCCCAGTCAAAGCTCGTACGGCTCACGGAAAGGTCGTTAAGGCCGCCCTCGACAAAGCTACGTACCTCGTTCATGCGGAACGCAGGCTCGACAAAGTCGGGGTGCTCGTCATAGAGCTTGAGAAGCTTGTCCTGGAAGGCGGAAAGCTTAAAGAAGTAGGACTCCTCCTGCACGCGCTCAAGCGGACGGTGGCAGTCGGGGCATAGATGCTGGCCGACGCTGCCGTACTCCTCGTCGCCCTTCTGGACCTGCGTATCGGTGAAGTAGGTCTCGTCAGGCACGCAATACCAACCGTCGTAGCTGCCCTTATACAGGTAACCGGACTCCTTCATGCGCTCCCACAGATACTGCACGGCATGATGCTGGCGCGGCTCGGTGGTGCGGATGAAGTCGTCGTTGGAAATCTCGAGCTTGCTCCAAAGCTCCTTGAAGTGCGGGGCCTGGCTATCGGTCCACTCCTGCGGCGTCATGCCATGCTTGGCTGCGGCCTCGGCGACCTTCTCGCCGTGCTCGTCCATGCCGGTCAGGAACTTGACGTTATAGCCGGCGGAGCGGCGATAGCGAGCCTGAACGTCGGCGATGATGGTGGAATAAGCCGTGCCCAGGTGCGGATCGGCGTTGACGTAGTAGATGGGCGTCGTGATAAAGAACGAAGGCTTGCTTTGATCCATGGGGTTTGTCCTCCAGAAAAACGTTGCATACAGGGGATGATTCTAGCGCAAGGGCTGGATATCCTCCATCTATTGCATATCGAGCACCATGGCATAGACATCGCGCTTGCGGCGCGAATACTTCTGAGACAGGCGCTTGGCCACCGCAGAGGCGGGCTCCCCCTCCTCGAGCGCGGTGCGGATATCCTCGCGCAGGGCATCGTCGGGATCCGCTACCGCAGCGCCAACCGGCGCGATGCCGGCCTCCTCGTCCTCGCTCGGCGGCGCGATGACCAGCGCAATCTCGCCCTTTACCTCGCCGCGAGCACGCAGCTCCTCGGCAAGCTGGTCAGCGGGCCCGCGCAAGACCTCCTCGTGCAGCTTGGTGAGTTCGCGGCAGACGGCGACCTCACGCTGGGGAAAGACCTCCGCCACGGCCTCGAGCGTCGCCACGATACGATGTGGAGACTCGTAGAAGATGAGTGCGCCAGGCACCACGGCAAGGCGCTGCAAACGGCGCACACGGTCGCCGTGCTTTCGGCCCAAAAAGCCCTCGAAGAAAAAATGCTCGCAGGGAATGCCGGACGAAACAAGCGCCGTGACGCAAGCAGAGGGCCCGGGAATAACTTCGACGGGCACATCGGCCTCACGCGCCGCCTCGACCAGCGCCTGGCCGGGATCGGACACGCTCGGCATGCCGGCGTCCGAGGCAAAGGCGAGGGTCTCCCCCGCCAGCAGACGGTCGACCAGGCCGGCAGCGCGGCTAGCGATCACATTCTCGTCGCAACGGACAAGCGGCTTGGAAATGCCCAGGTGCATCAGCAGCTTTGACGTCACACGCGTGTCTTCGCAGCAAATGGCATCGGCGGCGGCAAAAGCCTCGCCAACGCGCGGGGACAGGTCGCCTAGGTTGCCGATGGGCGTGCCGACCACATAGAGTTTGCCCGTATGGGCGCTGTTTTGCGTCATATCAACCTATTCAATCATGCCGCGCTCGAGCGTACCAAGCGCCGCGCGGGCGTCCCATGCTGCAATGCGCTTCTCGGTCTTCCACGTTTGGAAGAACCAACCGGCAGCCGGCGCAAACGAAGCCAGCTGGTTGGCGATAAACACGCGCTCGTAGGCATTGCGGCCCTCGGGCGTAACCGACGAGTTGGCAAAGATCGCCGCACCCGACCATTCGCCCACCAGCACGGGGAACCCAGTCGAAATCGCTTCTTTAAGCTCGCGCTTGTTACGCGAAATCGCCGTCGTCAGCCCGCGGGGGCTCGTAATGTCGAGCGCGTACTCGTCGCGGTAATGGTACAGGTGAAGGTCCATGTAGACGTTCTTGTACTTGGCGCCGCGCATAAAATGCTTCCACTCGCTGGGATGCCCCGACGACGAGAAGACGACGATCTTATCCTCGGGCATATACGAACGAACGAGCTCGTAGGCATCGCGATAGAAATTGCGCAGGTAGTGGGCCGGAATGCCATCCGTCATGGTGAAGAGGCTCTTGCGAACGCTCATCTGCGGCGTGTCCAGCAGCTCAATGCCCAGCAGGCTCTCGGCCTCGCCATAGCGATCGGCCAAGCGCTCGAGCACGTCGAGTGCGACATGACGGCCGTTGGTGGACGAATGCCACTCGGCGACAGCCTCCGGCGTGGTGGGCGAATCGTTGGAATCGCCCTGGCCACCGGGCACGGTTGCCAGATCGAGCAGCACGCGGATGTCGTACTTGGCAGCCCACTCAATTGCACGGTCAATGTAGTCGACAACCGAGATGTAGGACGCATCGGACCCCTGTGAGCCAAAGGCATACCAGGGCACCGGCAGACGCACGGCATTGAGGCCAATCTGCGCCATGCGGCGAAAATCGTCCTCGCTCACAAACGTCTCGTAATGGCGGCGCATGCGCTCGTTATAGGCGGCGGTACCCATGGCCTCCTGTAGCTCGGCCGCGTTGGATGCACCGGTCGCCGCGTACAGCGACGGGGTCACCCAAGGCTCGGGAATAAACCAGCCAGAGAGATTAACGCCGAGTATCCTCTCCATCACTGCCCCCTTCGGATCATGCAGGTCGAACCCGCATCGTATTGCATAGGATAAGTATCGTTTTGAGTATACCCGCGTGTGCGGACAGGCGACCGAACGGTCTGTAAAGTGACGCGAAAGTGGGAGGAATGTCTGGGGCGAGCGGGCTCGGAATGGTGCGACGAGGTGTGTACGCGCGCCGGAGGCAGGCACCGGAAAGTGTGTCCCGTTCTGAGCCCTTATTCTGGGACGCAGTTTCCGCAGAACCCTACATAAAAGAAAAGGACCCCTTTGCAGAGGTCCTAGTCAATTCAAGGTGGCGGGGAAGGGAATCGAACCCCTGACACGAGGAT
>CABMPS010000127.1 GCA_902388545.1 uncultured Collinsella sp. | reverse complement strand
CTCCAGGCCCAAGGTCACCACCAAGACCTCCTCGTCGCTTCCCAAAACCAGCGACACAAATTGGATCGTCGTGTCCCTAACGCTATTTCTTCTTGGCACAGCGTTCCTCACCACCTCACATTGTTGCTGATGTGGTGAGGAACATCTGGCTTAAATGTAGGAGTTCTGCAGACGCTTTAGAGGCAACGCTTTCAGTGAAGGAGTGTTGCCTTTTTCATGCGAGCAATGCCGGACGTGCTGGTAATGTGTGGCGGTGGATACTCAGTGCATGTGCTTGACAGCGCGCAAGTTTGAAAATAGTATCATTACAGTGATTAGGGTCCAGAAACTTTCGATGCCTGGAACCGGAGGGGAGCCTGCGGGTTCCCCTTTTATTTTCGGGAAGAGCGACGATGCCCAAAGAATTCCTTACCTACCAGCAGCAGATGGAGAAGCTCAGAAGCTCCGGCCTCAGAATCGAGGACGAAGAGGTTTGCCGAAGGGTGCTTGCGGACATCGGCTATTTCCCGGTCGTGAACGGCTACCAGTCGTTTTTCCGCGACCCGAGCACCCGGGTATACCGCGAAGGTGCCACTTTTGGAGACATCCTAGCGCTTTACGAGTTCGACGTCGAGCTTAGGGAGATAATGCTCGATGCGCTGCTCAAGGTCGAGGCGAAGATCAGGTCGGCGCTGGCCTACGAGTTCTGCGCTGCATATGGCGAGTCCCAGAGCAAGTATCTAGACGCCCGCTGCTACGCGACGTCGAAGGGCGCGAAGCGAGTTCTCCCAAAGCTGCTGAACATGCTTGACTATATCGCCAACAAGGATACCAGCCACGAATACCTTGCCTACTACCGCAGGGCATATAAGAACGTGCCTCTATGGGTCACCGTGAACGCCATGACCTTCGGACAGACTTCGAAAATGCTCACGGCGCTCAGGGACAGCGAGAAGGCCAAGATTGCTAAGAGGTTCGGGGTCGGAAACCCGAAAGAACTCTCGTCGTTTATCCGCGTACTCGCCCTCTACAGGAACGTCTGCGCACATGGAGAGCGTCTCTTCTCCCACAGGTGTCACGTCGAGATTCCTGACACGGCCTTGCACGCCAAGCTCGGCATCGAAAAGATTGGGCCGGATTACGCTTGCGGCAAGGTAGACGTTTTCTCGGCAGTGATCACCCTTCGATACCTCCTTCGCGACGACGAGTTCAAGACATTCAAGGCCAAGCTCGTCAAGTGCGTTAACGGATACTTGTCATTGGATGAGAGCATCGGCGAGGAGCGCCTCCTTGATGCCATGGGTTTCCCAGCCGAATGGAAAAAGATAACTAGGTATAAAATTTAGATTCGACCCGCCTAAAAGTAAATCACTTGTTTTAGGAAATTATTGACGACGGAATTGAGCGTCAATCCCTTGGTGCAGACGCGTTGTGGTTATCGGTTGCCATAATGGATGCAAGGCGGGGGGTCGGCTGGCTCGGGCGCATTTTTCTTAACGCTCTTCTTACCTGGCATAGCACTCTTGGGCACCGCATATCGTTGCTGAATGGCCCGATTTTCGGAAGTGCGGGTAAAAATTTAAAACCGCCGAGCACAAACTGATTTTTAGCAGCAAAACAGCAGATCGCGGAAGCTCGAAACTGGGGTCTGGGCGGCAGATCTCGGTTTCCCCGCACTTTCGGAATCGCATAACAGAAGTATGCGGCAAATTCCGGAACCCCCGACCACAACCCCCTTCTAACGTAAAGAAACCGCAGGTGGAAGTGTTGCCGCTTTTCGGTGTAGTCAACAAGTCTGAGATTTGCCGCATACTTTCGGAGATTGCCAGCTGTCAGAGTTCGTCTCTTATAGGAATAATCCAATTCACGCCGCGTTACATCTAGTCTGCTCTTTATACTTGGATATCAACACTAAGGAGGCAGCCGTGCTTTGGAGCTATGTTCAGCTTGATGATGGCACCCAATTTGCCTACTCAGAGACAAGAGAGGACGGAACCGTTCGCGTGGCCGTCGAGCGCCCGGTTGACTTTGGCTTTGACCATGCGGAATGCTTCTTGCCTGCGGTCAAATGGTTCAACGTCGAAGGATTTACTGCTGATGACCTCAATTTTTTGACAGAATTTGTTAGCTCAAACGCCCCGTTTATCCTCGAGCTCGCCGAACGCCAAAAAGCCGGACCGGCGGTTTCGGCGCTGGCCCCCTGACGTTCTACTGTTGAACGGCAAATAACCCATGATCTCGCCTACCGACATATCCACTGCGGTCTCCCGCGTGCTGGCTCGCTACGACGTCCGCGAGGCATATCTGTTTGGCTCGTTTGCGCGAGGCGAACAAACGCCCGATAGCGATATTGACTTGCGCCTAGTCTGCGGCAACACCATGACGTTCGGCGCGCTTCTCGAACTCTCTCATGAGCTCGAGAAGGAACTTGGGCGAAAGGTTGATATCGTCACCAACCCACCAGAGCACATGCGCGCGGCCTTCCGGAAAAGCATCGAGCAAGATGAGATGCGTGTCTATGAAGCGGAGTAAGCAGGATGAGGAGCTTGCGAATATTTGGGTTAGATAGAACAGCTCGCCACCTTGGGTTAACGAGCGCGATTGCGGGGCTTCTTGACTCGTCTTGCATCGTTTTCCATTTATTTTTTTCCATTTATTTATATGCTTGTCCCAGAATTTGGTCGTAAGGCGCGACCAGCGGAATCAAAAGAAAGCCTACCGAGAAGATCTTGGTCGAAGAGCACGACCAGCGCAATCAAAACAATGCTCGCGGAGAAGGCGCCTTCAATCGTTCTGGTTGAAGGCGCGTCATGTATACGTGTTATCGCAAGTAAACGTCCTTCAGCACCTCAACGACCTGTTGCGCCCCAACACCCTTGATCCTGATTGTTTTGGGATCGACGGGGTCCGATTCGTAGGCCTCCATGAAGCGCCTCATGTCAGCAAGAACACCCTCGCTCATGGCGGGACGCTCGTTGCCCGCGAGCAAGGTGGCGAGGCGGCAGACGTCGTTACGGTGCTTCTTTACGCTCTTCTCATCGACTGCCTTTCCATCTGCACGCTTGGCAGACAGGTCGAGCCACGCCTTTGCTTTGAAGGGGATTAGTCCCTCGACCGACAAGGCAGCGACGCCGCCCGCCGATACTCTGTTCTCCACGAGCAATTTGTAGTACTCCTCGTCCAGCAGAATCGCAGAAAGACTAGAAACCTCCTCCCCGATGTGTATCGGCAAAAGGCCGGAATCCCCGTGGCGCAGGTTGATGTCGGTGCGTGCAAATAACTCCAGCATGGCGGGGAAGGCCGGGTCCTTCGGCTTAGAGAACCGGTAGAACTGCGGCTTCCCGCTACTCTTTTGTTTGTTCTCGTACGCGCCTTCCCGAACAAAGTCCCAGAACACGCGGCCGAACTCAGGCGTCAGCGCCTCCACCAGTAGGACTAGATCGAGATCTTTCGTTGCCCTGAAATCTTGCCCGACCTCGCCGAACAGCAGGTCGCAGGCTCCGCCACCGATTAGGACATATTCGCCCTCGCGGCCCGCGAAGCGTTCCCTGAATTTATCGATTCCCTTCATAATCAACCCCAAGCACTCGATTCAGGACGTACTCGATCTCGCCCGCGACGCGCGGGTCGTCCCTCATATCGTCGGGAAGGGATAGGATGGCGGAAAGCGGGTCGACAATACACCCGGGCGCTGGCTCGGGCTCGTAGCGTAGCACCTGCACTACGCACGCGGGCTCCTCTGGTTCGTCGAATCCAGCGTTACCTGCACCGGTCGCCAGCCCTAGGACGCGCTCTTGCGCTTTGGTCGCGGTGAAAGTCGGCCAGGGGTCGTCCTGCAGCATCGAGATCTCACTCAGCGCCGAAACTCCTCCTGGTGGAAGGCCCACATCGGGTAAGCGGGTCAGGCGATGCTCCCTTGCGACCGGACTTGCCATGTATGGCTCAAGCCGCCGCCACAGCGCCATCTTATTCCGGTCAGGGCGTAGGACCCGTCGGCGCCCTTCGGACACGATGATCGAGGGGTCGACAGCAGCGAGTTCATCGAACGCGCGCGAGACGGTCATCTTTGCTACGGCGAGAACGTTCGCCGCCTGAGTTACGTTGGCTCCGTCGAGTTCACCGTAGAGCGCCATGATGGCGAGACGCTGCGCCTGGGGCGAGAGCGTCTCGATGCTCACCTGCTTACGGCCGCCCGCATGGCTCTTGCCGCCATTCAGAGCGACTCCCAGGAACGGTAGGTACACCTGCTTGTCTGTAGCTACAAAGGCGAGGCCGGCCTCAAGCATTCGCTCGACCCTATAGCCCGTGGCGCTCTCGAGAGCGAAAGCCACGGGAATCCCCAGAGCTGTCTCCAGCGTGTTGCGGTGTTTCGCCATGGTCTTCACCGTCGCGTTCTCGATGGGGAAAGCCATCACGAACGGCACACCGAAGGCGGTCCACCGCTCAAGGGAGTACAACCCCCTCAGATACAGGGGAAGCCCCGAGACGTCAACGGGCTCACGCTCAACTTTCGAATGCAGCATCTTCTCAACGAATTCCCGCATGCCTCGCCTCCTTGTGTAACATGCTATTTTGAAATGTAACATTAATGATGTTACAAGGCAAACTATTAAGTTACATATAAAGACGCCCTGTGTATGCTACCGTTTCAAACCCGGCAAAACCCAAAGCGAGTGCAAGTGGCGTGTTCTCCACACTCGCCAAGACCGCCGACAACCACTGAATTGCCATGGCCTTGGTGCTGTTCACACTAGGAAAGCATTCATCGCAATCGCACGCCGTTGTTGTTGTGACTCATTTCCGGAAGTGTGTGGGGGGGGGGGATCGGAACCCGCCGAGCGCAACCAAATTTTTACGTACAAAACCGCAGGTCACGGAAGCATAAAACCAGGGTCTGGTCGACAGATCTCGGTTTTTCCCCGCATTTCCGAATACTCAAAACGGAAGTATGCGGCAAATTCCGGAACCCCCGACCACACCGCCCTTTTGGCGCAAAGAAGCCGCAGGTAGAAGCGTTGATGTGCTCCAGCGTGGTCAACAAGTCTGAATTTTGCCGCATACTTCCGGACTCGGAGAGTCTTAGAAGCCGGTATTGAACTCAAACTCGGTTCCATACACCCTTTTGCTCTCTGAATACAGGTATCGCCCTAGCGATAGTGTGCTATACTATCGCTAGGGCGATAACTGTTAGGAGACTCGCGTGGAACTGTGGCATGGTTCTCAGAAGATCATTGAGACTCCCCAGATTGGCCTGGGGAAAGTCCATAACGACTATGGACAGGGATTCTATTGCACAGAGAGCCTCAACCTTGCAAGGGAATGGGCATGCTCTAGGGACGCAGACGGCTTTGCAAATCGATATGAACTCGACATGGCCGATCTCAAGGTACTCGACCTGCTATCGCCGCAATATTCAGTTCTGCATTGGATAGCGTTGCTTGTAGAGCATCGTTCATTCCGAAAGGACACCGCCGTCGCTGTGGGGGCATGCGAATACCTTCGCGATCATTTTTTGCCAGATGCTAACGCTTACGATGTGATTAGAGGATGGCGTGCGGATGACTCGTACTTCAGCTATGCCAGGGCGTTTGTAAACAATACGATCACCATTGACCAGCTCGGTCGAGCTATGAGGCTCGGTAACCCTGGAGAACAGATTGTGCTCAAAAGCGAGCGCGCGTTTAAGAGCATTCGTTTTGCTGGATTTGAACGTGCGCCACAAGCTCTATATGGCCCATTGGCCAAGGACCGAGATGAGTTGGCAAGGGCGCAGTATCGGGAATTGCTTACCGAAAACCCGTTTGAGGGAATTCGTATCGTCGATATCGTTCGAGAGGGGATGACAGAAAATGACCCACGCCTACAGTGAGATGTATCTCGAGGATGCCATGAGAACGCTGGGCGAGGCAGTCGATTTCGCCCTCTGCGACCAAGGTTTGAATCCAGCCGAGCTGACGGCGATCCTGTCGAACACTATTG
>CABMPS010000126.1 GCA_902388545.1 uncultured Collinsella sp. | reverse complement strand
GGCAGTACTTCTTTTTCTATCTGGGCCTCTCGTGCGCCAGCGCCATGTCGAGCTCCATCATCGAGGCCAGCGCCAACTTCCTCGCAATCCTCTTTGCCGCCCTAGCATTTCACACCGAGAAGCTCAATACGGCCAAGGTGCTTGGCTGTGCGCTGGGCTTTGCCGGCGTCGCGCTCGTCAACCTCTCGGGCGCAGATGGCACCTTTGGCTTCAGGCTCGATGGCGAGGGCTTTATCCTAGCCTCCACTGTCGCGGGTGCTCTTTCGACCTGCCTGATCGGCATCTTCTCGCGCAAGCACGACGGCGTCTTGCTTGCCGGGTGGCAGTTTTTAGTCGGAGGTTTGGTCCTTACCGCCATCGGGTTTTTGATGGGCGGCGCGCTCTCCCCCACCGCGATCATCCCCGCCATCGCGCTCATTATCTATATGGCACTCATTTCCGCCGTCGCGTACTCGCTATGGTCGCGTCTGCTTGCCGTCAACCCCGTCAGCCGTGTGTCGGTCTTTGGCTTTATGAATCCAGTCTTTGGCGTACTGTTAAGCGCGCTGCTGCTCGGCGAGGGCGCTGGCACGAGCCCTGTGACCGTACTTGTTGCCCTGCTGTTGGTCTGCGGCGGCATCATCATCGTCAACAGGCCCAAAAAGGCCTAATGAACTGCCCTTATTTAGCAGAGCGGATTCACATACTTTAGTTTAATGGAGTACATCGGAGAGCCGAGGGCCGCCACGCACGCCAGCGTGTGCCCCTTTTCCTAGCGTATCTGAACGCCGGCTTTCTTCTTCTCGCGCTTTACGCGGTAGAGCTCCGCGTCGGCAGCACGAAGCAAGTCTTGCCAGGTATCGACGCCATCACCAACCCGTGCGTAGCCGATGGACATCCGCAACAGATACGGAACCTCGGCGCGCGCGAGCTCATCGTTGATTGTCGCGCACAGATGCATGATATCCTGTTCCGCCACTGCCTTTTGGAGCACCACGAACTCATCGCCACCATAACGTGCGATAAAGCCGCCAGACGCCGAGCAGACTTCTTTGAGCGCAGCGGATATGACCTGAAGAGCGTGGTCGCCCTCCACATGCCCATAGCGATCGTTAATCTGCTTAAAGCCGTCGGCGTCCATCATAAGCAGATATACATCTTCGGCCTGATCCACATTTGAGAAGAGCGACAGCATATAGGTCTCAAAACGGTTGCGATTGTTAAGTCCAGTCAACGGGTCGGTCGAGATGAGCTGGTCCTGGTAGATGATGTAGAGCAGCAACATGCTAATCATTATGCCGACACAAAGGCCGGGCACCGAGTATACGACCTGAAAGGTACCGCCCACCAGGGCCGGAATGGCGAAAAATGCCAAGGTTCGATAGATGGCCTTCGTCTGCAGGCTCTCGACCCTGCGAGATTGCACAAATGCATGCAGGGACGTATGTATAACGTAACAGTAGCTGACGATGGGCTGGATCATATAGGCAAAGCCGCGACGATACACGCCCTGCGAATCGATATAGAACAGGGCGTGCGTCCAGTAACTGGTAAACGCCAGCACGACCACCAGAGCCGTAGGCAACGCTACAAGCACAACCCTATAGCGCGAGGTCAAAAGGCGAGAACCCTGCACCGTCTCGGAATAGATAAACCAAATGAGACACGCGATAGCAAAGAGCGAAAACGAAACCGCGTTGGAAATCCAGTTGGCAGCAATGCCCAACGTGCCGTCCACACCGTCCGAAAGCGTCCAGATCATATCGAATAATATGTACGCGGCAGAGGTGTAGCCAAGCATGCTAAACAATAGCTGCTGGGTGCTCGAGAACAAGGAGCGACGACTTCGCACGGCAAGCCCGATAAGAACAATCATGCATAGCACGAATATCTCAATCTTGAGTGCCTTAACCACTAGCGCCATCCCTTCAATACCCAAGTGGTCAGAATCGCCCAATTCGAATCAGGGCAATAAACACCCCTTTACTCCACAGGGGTAAAGGGGATAATAGCAGAGCGCCCGAACATCACTGCAAAACAGTTTCTGTTCGGGCGCCCATACGGCGCGAATTGCACACGCCGGCATCATTGATGGGTATCGATTGCTACTCGCCATCGATGTCAGTCGCGACGGCCTCCTCTATGGCCTCGACACCGACAGGCGACAGATCCTCCTTGCCTTGGCAGAACTTCTTGTCGACCCAGCCAGTCAGAATCGGAGCCATGATCGCCGTGATGATAACGGCGGTGGCGATCTGAGCGTACGCGATGGGCGCAAGCTCGGCGTAGCGCGGTGCGACCTCAGCAAGAGCAACCGGCGTGGTCATAGCCGTGCCGGCGATGGTGGAGCAGGCAACGGCGGCCTTGCCGTTGCCGCCGCACAAGCGCTCGAACGCAAAGGTGATGGGACCGACGACAAACAGCGTGACAAGGCCCAGCAAGATGCCGGAAATACCGCCGGTGATAAAGCTCGACAGGCTCATGGACGCACCGAGCTGAAATCCGATGACGGCAATCGCGGGATTGGCACCGGGAACCAGCAGGTTCTTGATAAACGGGAACAGGTTGCCCAGAACCATGCCAATAACGAGTGGCAAGATGGAGCCGATAATGGTGCCAATGGGAATGTTGGCGAGGCCGGAAACACCGAGGATGATCATCGTGACGGCGGGGCCAGCCGTAAAGAACAGGATACCGACGGCGCCCTGCTCAGACTCATCACCGAACTCGCCCATGATGCCCGTATAGAGCGCCATGTTGCAAAACGTGATGCCGCCGATGATAGACACGGAGCTCAGACCCAGGAAGTTGTCGTTAAAGAAATATGCCACGCCCAGGCCGAGAGCCGCTGCGACGACCAGCTTGGGGATCAGCACGACGATACCGGTCTTGATGGCACCCGGCGTGGACTTAAAGCTGATGCCGGCGCCCACAAACAGCAGGATCGCGGCGACGATGGCATTGGAGCCACCGCGGCAGGCAGCCGTAAAGAAGCCGCCGATCTCAAAAACCTGCGGGCAGAAGGTGTTGAGCAAAAGACCGACGATCATCGGATAGATCATGATGTCGCCCGGGATGCGCGGGACCTTGAATTTCTTTTGCTCGTTGGCGGTCGCTTCCTGTGCCATGAAACCCCCATTTCCGCTGACGGGGTACAAAAGCCCACGTCACGCTTTGCTACAGTAAAGTTTGACCATGGTACCAGAAGAAATAGACCAGCTCGGTGAGAAATTCGATTCGTTGGACAGGGGCGCTAAACGTGCCCCGCTCTTATATGAGGCTCAAAACGATATAGAACACGATGCCCGAAACACAGCACCACAGCATCGATTTTGTCTTGACCGCCACGGCCACGACGCCGGCAGCCGCAATCCAGGGAACCAAGGCAGGGTCCCGCGTCGAACGCGCCGGGGCTCACCAAGTCGTTGGCGACCAGCGCGGCAAAGGCAGCGGGCGGGATATAACCCAGGGCCTCGGTAATGTGGGGCGACAGCGTTCTCCCGCGCAAGGCAAACGCCGGCGCGATGCGAAAGAACGCGATAGCAGCCCACGACGACAGCCACAGAACCAAGAACTCGTTAACGGGCATCGCGGGCACCTCTTCCGTCAAATACAGCATCGCACGCCAACGCAATGGCAATGCCGGCCACGACGCTTGCCGGCACGGCAATATTCGTGAGGCCCAAGAACTTGCATACGGCGACGGACACCGCGCCCGAAACCGCCGCGACAACGTTGCCGCGCGACAACCGCTGCGAAAAGAGTAGACAGATAAAGAGCGACGTGCAGACGAAACTCGCAATAGCGGTGGGAACATCGACAACGGCGCCGACGATGGCGCCCGTCGTACACGATACGCCCCATGTTGCGATAAGGATCACGTTGAGCACAAAGGACTCGCGCGGGCCCCAATCCTCCCCTTCAACCAACTTGGCAAGCGAGATGCCATATGCCTCCTCGGTAAGTGTCGCGGCAACAGCCAGCGTCTGACGCTTCGAGGCGCCCGCCAGATGGGGTGCGATCGATGCCGAGTAAAGCGCAAAGCGCGAGGAGATGGCGGCGACGCTCGCGACGATCGATGCTGCAGGCACGCCCGCCAGCCACAGGTTGCAGATCATAAACTGGCCGCTGCCCGTCACAAACGTGCTGCTCAGAGCAAAGACCATCCAGGGCTCCATTCCCGTCTGCCCCATGATCATTCCGCACGGCGCGCCTATTGCAACATAGGTAAGCATCACTGGCCAGACGATTTTAAAGATCCTAAGGACCATGCCACTCCCATTCTGGTAAGTCGTCTGCAGCGCGCCTTGCAACGCAGCAGAAATATCAACCGGTGGCAATAAAGTTCACCTACAATTGCCACCGGATCGAAAGACACAACTTTTTAGGAAGTCATTATGACAGTTATCGATCGAGACCGGGCGCGCGCGGCCTTCAAAAGCTACACCGATGCCTACGACGCCACCAACCCACGCATCGCGCTCAAAATCGAGCATACGTACCACGTGGCCGAGGCATGCGATGCCGTAGCGCGCGAGCAGGGCTGGTCGTCAGAAGATATTGACCTGGCATTGCTTTGCGGCCTGCTACACGATATGGGCCGCTTTGAGCAGTTGCGGCGCTGGGACACCTTTAAGGACGCCGAGAGCATGAGCCATGCAGCGCTGGGCATCGAGGTCCTCTTTGGCGAGAATCCCGCCGATGCACCCGCCGTAACGAGCATCCGCGACTTTATCGATGACCCGGCAGAGGACGAACTGATCCGCGCGAGCATCGCCCACCACAGTGATTTTCGCCTGCCCACGGAACTCGACACCCGTACACGGAGCTTCTGCGAGATCGTGCGCGATGGCGACAAGATTGACATTATGCGCACCATCGCCGACAGCACCGTCGACACCATCCTCAAGGTGGATGAGGACACGTTTCTCGCCAGCCACTTCTCGACACCGGCGCTTACCGCCTTTGACGAGCATCGCTGCGTCGCGCGTGACGAGCGCAACGAGCCGGCGGACTACCTGGTGGGGCTCATCTGCTTTATGTTTGAGCTCGTCCATCCGGCAAGCCGTGCACTGGCGCGCGAGCAAGGCGATATCTATCGCCTGCTCGACGCGCCCTTTGGCATTACGCGACCCTTTACCGACCCCGCCGCGCAGGCAACCTGGAGCCGCCTTAAGGACGAGCTGCGCCGCTGGCTGGCAAGCGCTTAGCACTCGAGCTGAGCCAGCAGTTCCTCAACGATCTCAACGGCATCGCCGACGACCTTGTACTGGGCGGCACCGAAGATGGGGGCATCCGGGTCCTCATTGATGGCAACAATGCACTCCGCCCCACCGATGCCGGCGAGATGCTGGATAGCACCCGAGACACCGATGCTCACGAGGAGCTTGGGCGAGACCGATACACCCGTCTGGCCAATTTGGTGGCGATACTCCAACCAGCCTGCCTCCACAATGGGACGCGTGCAACCAAGCTCGGCACCCAGGGCATCGGCGAGCTTTCGCATCAGGGGCAGATTCTTCTTGGAGCCGATGCCGCGGCCCACCACGACCAGACGCTCGGCATCGGCAATTGAGGCCTGCTGTCCCCACTCCTCGGCGGGAATCGAGATCTCGACGCGGGCCTTAACGTCATCCGCAAGCACTACCTGGGTAATCGTGCCGGAGCGGCTATAGTCAAACTCGGGCGCCTTAAAGATGCCGGGGCGCACCGTTGCCATCTGAGGACGGTGGCTGGGGCAGATAATGGTGGCCATCAGGTTGCCGCCAAACGCCGGGCGCGTCTGCTGCAGCAGACCCGTCTCCGTATCCACCGAAAGCACCGTGCAATCAGCCGTAAGGCCCGTCTGCAGGCGCACGGCAACGCCGGGTGCCAGTTCGCGGCCAAACGCGGTCGCGCCGTACAGAATGGCCTCGGGCTTGCGCTCTGCCACCAAATCGCAGATCAGGCGGGCGTAAACCTCCGCGTCGTTCTGGCGCAGACGCTCGTCGCGACAGACCAGGACCT
>CABMPS010000125.1 GCA_902388545.1 uncultured Collinsella sp. | reverse complement strand
GTGTGTTGCTATGTTGCGTGTGTTGATATCCATGCGGACGAGTATAGCGCGGGGTGAGGTGAGGGGGCGTCGTCGATGCTCGCGAGTTGCCGAGGCTGCGTGTTGTGCGCGGCGGGCACCGACTCAACACCTCGATTACCGCCCCAAGCTCAGCCCCTTCAACCCCTCAAACGACAGAAGCCCCGGCAGCTCTTCGCAACTGCCGGGGTTTCCGCGGAAAAGGGGGACATGATCCTCAAGCGAACGGCAAAGGGGCAAACCGTTTTCGCTCAACTGCTTTATGCCCCTCGCTCGCCGGCTTAATCGGCTCACGCCGCGCCCACACAAAGCCGCTACACCTGTGACGGAGCTATGAAGTGGTATCTATGCCGGAGCGGGCTATGCCAAGGAGTGTCCCAGATTGCCGGCAGATAAGGAACGTCCCCAGGTGCCGGTCGCGGGCGTGACTTTCGTCCCGTTTAATACTCCGCTGACCTAGATGTTCGTCACATGAACCCGCAAACGTGGGACAATGACGCTACTGGTATCACAGACAAAGGATGTGCCTATGAACGCCCCCGTTGCCAAGACCTGTCGGCAGCGCTGCCCGTTTGCGCGATTTGCTTCCATTTGCGCGCTCGTCGCGTGCGCGCTGCTGCTGTTGCCCGCCGTTGCACGTGCCGACGGGTATTCCATGACCCAAACCTACATCAGTGCCACGGTCGAGGCCGATGGATCGCTGACCGTTGTCGAGGGACGCCAGTTTGATTTCGACGACGACATCAACGGCGTGTTTTGGGAGATCAATACGGGCACCAACCAGCAGGGCGGCACGGCGGGCGTTGACGTGCTGAGTGTCGAGGAAGAGGACACCGCGTTTAACAAAGTCGATAGCGCGAACAAGGGCGACTCTGGCGTCTACACGGTCGAGCAGACCGGTGACGGCGTAAGGATTAAGGTGTTCAGCCCTCACGAGAGCGGCGACAGCGCAATCTACTACGTGAGCTACACCATGACCGGTGCGGTTATGAACTGGGCCGATACCGCCGAGCTCTACTGGAAATTTGTGGGTGACGGCTGGTCTGCGGACTCCGATGACGTCGAGATGGAAGTCTACTTTGCAAATGCCGCTGCCGGGACGGCCGCCGTCAAGGGCGATAACTTCCGCGCATGGGGCCACGGCCCGCTGACGGGCGACGTGTCACTCGATGCGGACGAGCCCATGGTCACCTATACCATTCCCTGCGTGCACCAGGGCGAATTCGCCGAGGCACGCATCGCCTTCCCCAACGACTGGGTGCCGCAGCTCGCCGCCTCGAGCGAAGAGCGCATGTCGACGATTCTGAGCGAAGAGAAGGAATGGGCCGACGAGGCCAACGCTCGCCGTGAGCACGCGCGTGCGGTTGCCGGCGCGATTGCCGTGGTGTGTGTTGTCGTGGCGGTTGCCTATACCGGTGTGATCGTGATGCTTAAGCTGCGCAGGCCCAAGCCCAAGCCACTCTTCCAGGACGAGTACTTCCGCGATGTGCCCTCGGCCGACCATCCCGCGGTGCTTGCAGCTCTCATGAGCTGGAACGACGTGCCCGATCAGGCATATATCGCCACACTTATGAAGCTCACCGACGACCGCGTGATCAAGCTGGAAGAAGCGACCGAGACCAAGAAGAAGGGTCTGCTCCGTCGCGAAAAAGAGGAGCAGACGTATCGCATCACAGTGACCGACGAGGCCTGGAAGGCTGCCAAGAAGGACGGCATCGATCGCGACGTGCTCAAGGTCTTCTTTGCTGGCGTTAAGCCCGATAAGGACGGAGTCCGTTCGCGCACGTTTAGCGAGTTGGAGGAGTACGCTAGCGAGCGCACCACATCTGTTGGCGACAAGCTCGAGGACTATCAGAGCACAGTTAAGGGCAAGCTGGAGGCGCGCGAGCTTATTGCATCGGATGGCACTATCGCGATGGTGGCCGGCCTGGTTCTCGGCATCATCATTGTCTTTGGCATTCTGGGCTCTCTGTTCTATACCGACTTTGCGGATGCCAACGTCGGTGCCGCTATGATCTCGATCCCCGTTACGATCGTGGGCTTTGTCCTGAGCTGCACCTTCCGCCGTTACACGCCGGAGGGCGCCGAGGTGGCGGCTCGCTGCAAGGCGCTCAAGCATTGGCTCGAGGACTTTACGCGCCTGAAGGAGGCTATCCCCAGCGACCTAATCTTGTGGAACAAACTGCTGGTGATGGGCGTTGCCCTGGGCGTTTCGAAAGAAGTGCTGCGACAGCTGGCCGAGGCCGTGCCTGCGGATCTGCGCAACAGCGACGATTTCTACGACAACTACCCCTGCTACTGGTGGTATTACCATCACTACGGCAACGAGTCTCCGCTCGATTCGTTCAACGAGGTGTATCACGAGACCATCCGCGAGCTGGCTTCGAGTTCCGATAGCTCGAGCGGCGGCAGCGGCGGCGGCTTTTCCGGTGGCGGCGGTGGCGGTGTCGGCGGAGGCGGCGGCGGAACGTTCTAGCGAGCGCTTGCTTTGGGGTGGATCTTTCTGGGCGGTTGCCAGGGAAGATTCATCCCATTTTTGTGCATCGAAACGGGTCAAACTTTCCGCTGCGGACCTTCGCGCAAGGGACAGTGGACAAAAAATGCCAAATATGAGTACTGTTGCTGCGTTGGTCACATATGTTTGCACATAATAATGGGCTCCTAATGAGAGTACTTCTCGTTAGGAGCCCATTTTATTGAACATTTGGGGAGTTATGTCAGCTCGTGCAGCTGGTCGTCATGCCTATAAGCATCAAAAATGCCCCAAATCGCTGCTACTAAAAAGGTAACAGTACTCATATTTGATGTTTTTTGACCAGGGCTATCTACAAACCCCCTAGGCCACTCATTGGGGACAGACTTAAATGACTAGTTGTTGGGGATCAGTCATTGGGGACGTTCTTAAATGACCAGGTGTGGCTGCTTGGGCTAGGCTGTTAGGTCGAGTTCGTAGAGAAAGCTTTCGCGCGGCATGGCGTGGCGGCGCTCTTCGCGGTTGGCGCGGTGCGTGGCCGTGCGCTTAAAGCCGTGCAGCTCGTAGAACTTCCACGAGCAGTTGGAGTCGGTGTACAGGTGCGCCCTCGTCGCTCCAAGCGAGGACAGGTGCGAGACTGCGGCATCGAGCAGAACCGTGCCAACGCCCAGGCCATGGACATCGCGATCCACGGCGAGCAGCGTGACCTCGTTGTCGTGCGGCAACGGGCTGCTCTCGAGCAGACGGTTGTTGGTTCGGATGGTTGCGCGCACAAACGAGAGATACTCGGCGCAGGCATCGGGCTCCAGCTCACGCATCTGCGATAGCAGCGCGCGTTCGGTATCCATCCAGTGTTCCTTAACGGTGGCGCCGGAGCTCTGTCCCGCACGCGCGAGCGAAATGCCACGCGCCTGACCGTCAATCACCGCAACCTGCGAAAACGTCGACGACGAAAGGCAGTAGGCAAGGTCGCACGCGGCCTCGAGGCGGTTGTACTCATCGTTATCCGAGTTGTTGTGCCAAAGCTGCTGCAAGATCAGCGCGATGGCGTCGAAATCTTCGGTATCAAACGGTCGGTAGAGAACCCGCGAGACCATAGTGCCTCTTTCTTTTGCGGATGCATATCGAGCACAGTTCTACCACGCCGTTGGCATCTAATTATGGTGCCCCTGTGTTCCATGAACTCACCGTGCCCGACGCCGCGCCAACACCCTCCACTCGCGAGCTTTTTCTGCACATGCGACCGTTGCGGGGTGCATCGATGCGCTCGATGCGCTACATTGAATCAGTATTTTCATTGTCGCCGCGCGAGCGCTGCAGATCGACGTATCACCGACTCACGGAGCACGGCGGCGTACCAGACAGGAGGACTGCATGGGATCTGATGTGAAGATCGCGCGCGCGTTGATCTCGGTCACCGACAAGACGGGCGTCGTCGATTTCGCACGCACGCTGGTCGATGACTTTGGCGTCGAGATCATCTCTACGGGCGGTACGGCTCGTGCTATCGAGGATGCGGGCGTTCCCGTGACCCCCATCGAGGAGTTCACGGGCTATCCCGAGATGATGGACGGCCGCGTTAAGACCCTGCATCCCAAGGTTCACGGCGCGCTGCTGGCCCGCCGCGATTCCGAGCAGCACATGCAGGAGGCGGCTCAGCACGGCATTAAGCTGATCGACCTGGTCGTCGTCAACCTGTACGAGTTCGAGAAGACCGTCGCCAACCCCGAGGTCACCTTTGCGGATGCCATCGAGCACATCGACATCGGTGGCCCCTCCATGCTGCGCTCTGCCGCCAAGAACGCCGCGAGCGTTACCGTCATCTCCGACCCGGCCGACTATGATGCCGTCCTGGCCGAGATGCACGAGACCGGCGGTTGCACCACGCTTGCCACCCGTCGTCGCCTGCAGGTGAAGGTCTACCAGACCACCGCCGCCTACGACACGGCTATCTCCCGTTGGCTTGCCGCCCAGGCAAGCGACGTGGCGGACACCTCTGCCAAGCTCGAGATCTCGCTGGAGAAGGTCGACGACCTGCGCTATGGCGAGAACCCGCAGCAGAAGGCCACGGTCTACCGCTTTGCCGAGGGCTGCGAGAACACCGCGAGCTCTCAGTTCCCGCTTGTGGGCTCCGAGCAGATCCAGGGCAAGCCGCTCAGCTACAACAACTATCTGGACGCCGATGCCGCCTGGAACCTGGTCCGCGAGTTCGACGAGCCGGCCTGCGTGATCCTCAAGCATCAGAACCCCTGCGGTTCCGCCGTTGCCGAGGACATCACGGCCGCCTACGACCGCGCTTTTGCCTGCGATCCCAAGAGCGCCTTCGGCGGCATCATCGCCTGCAACCGCGAGGTTCCCTATGAGCTGGTTGAGCACTTTGCCGATCAGAACAAGCAGTTCGTCGAGGTCGTCATCGCCCCGAGCTATACCGATGGGGCGCTCGAGCGCATGGCCAAGCGCCCCAACCTGCGCGTGCTGGCTACCGGCGGCGTGGACCACGGTGCCCAGGTGGAGCTGCGCTCCATCGACGGCGGCATGCTGGTGCAGGAAGTCGACCACGTGACCGAGGATCCCGCGACCTTTACGTTCCCCACCGACCGCAAGCCCACCGACGCCGAGATGGCCGAGCTCGAGTTTGCCTGGAAGGTCTGCAAAGGCGTCAAGTCCAACGCTATTCTGGTCTCCAAGGGCAAGGCCGGCATTGGCATGGGCCCGGGTCAGCCCAACCGCGTTGACTCCGCGCTGCTTGCCTGTGAGCGTGCCGAGGACTTCTGCGAGCGCGAGGGCGTGGAGAAGGGCGGCTTTGCCTGTGCAAGCGACGCGTTCTTCCCGTTCCGCGACAACGTCGACGTGCTTGCCGCGCACGGCGTGACCTGCATCATCCAGCCCGGCGGCTCCAAGCGCGACGACGAGAGCATCCAGGCCTGCAACGAGCACAATATTGCTATGGTTTTCACGGGTGCCCGCCACTTCCGCCATTAAGTAGGGAGGTGGCGCTGCGGCTTGCCCAACCACCGCACCTTGCCGCTCATTCGTCGCTCGCGTACCCAAGTACGCGTCGCTCCTCTTTCACGGCAATCTGCGGCACCTGGGCAACCCTCGCCGACCTGTTAGGTTGACTGGGGAGGATGGGATGTTATCTCGTCCCTTGGACCGCCTCGCTTCTAAAATAATCTCTGCAAAAGACGGCCGCTCCGTTTGGAGGGCCGTCTTTTTGGTATAAGAGGACGGAATGACTAACACGAAAGGTACAACCATGCCCCAGATTGATGATGCCGAGCTGTTTGGCAATGCCGAGGATCAGCGTGCGTACGAGGATTTTTGCGCCAATCAGGAGGCGGTCGAGAAGTTTACGCTCGACAAGCCCGCGCTTGTCTGCCGTTGGCGCATGTCCAACAAAAAGGTGCCCATGCTCAACCGCCACATTCGCGCGCTGTCCGAGCGTCTGGTGCAGGGCGAACCGCTTACCCATAACATGCTCAGCTGGGCTAAGCAGCACGTTGAGTGGTCGCTTGCCGAGGGC
>CABMPS010000124.1 GCA_902388545.1 uncultured Collinsella sp. | reverse complement strand
CCCTCCCGCCCGCGAGGAGGAGCGTCCCGAGCAAGCTCGACCCGTACAAGCCCGTCATCCATCAATAGCTCGAGGACGACGCCCAGAACTGGCGCAAACAGCCCTTCAATAAGTTGCGGTGAAATAGTGTCTGTTTTTGCTGCTAGATAGCATATTCAGTCCCTAATTCACCGCAACTTGTTGGTGGTGGCTTACTGGTAGCTGGTGGTGGCTTACTGGTAGCTGGTGGTGGCTTACTGGTAGCGTAGGCACTCCACCGGGTTGAGCTTTGCCGCGCGGCGAGCGGGGTAGAAGCCAAAGATTACGCCGATGCCGACGGAGACGCCGAAGGCCAGCAGCACCGTGGCGATTGAAAAGCTCGGTGTGATCTCCCCACTGGCACCGAGCTCGTTGAGAACCCCTGATCCTGCGGCAAACATCGCGAGGCCCCAGGCCAGCAGATAGCCAATCAGGACACCCAGCAGGCCACCGGTGACGCACAGCGCCGAGGACTCGGCCAAAAACTGCGCGGTGATATCGCGGCGACTGGCGCCCAAGGCACGGCGAATACCGATCTCGCGGATGCGCTCAGTCACGTTGGTAAGCATCATATTCATAATGCCGATTCCGCCGACAAGCAGTGAGATACTGGCGACAGCGCCCATGATGAGCGAGAAGGCGCCCATAAACGAGTTGAGTGCATCGATGGCGCTTTTCATGGAGGTCGCCGATACGCTGTCGTACTCATCATCCTCCGAGATGCCCTTCATCGCGCGCACCTTAGACTCGATGGTCTTGCAGAGCTCGTCCATGTCTGTGCCCTCGGCGGCAAGTGCCGTCACGCTGGGAAATGAAGGATTCTCGTCGCCAAACAGGCCGGAGATGGTTTCGCGTGGCATATACAGCGTGAGCGAGCCCATGGAGTCGCTGCCGCCATCAATCACGCCTACAATCTGCACCTCGCCGTTGGACACCTTGATGGTTTTCCCCAGTGCGTCCTGTTCGTTGCCGTAAAGCTGATCGGCGCCGCCACGGCTGATGAGCGCCACGCGCGAGCCTGATTGAGACTCTGCCTGTGAATAGACACGTCCCGCAACGAGCTTGCTGGCGCCCACGGCATCAAGCATGTCGCTATCGACGCCGTGGGCCATGACGGTATAGCTTTTATCCCCGACCTTGTACTCGGAATAGGCGCTATCGACGATGCCGATCTGCTCAATCTGCGGCACCAGTTTGCGAAGCTTTTCCACATCCGAATCGGTGAGTTCTTGGGACGAATAGATCTCTACCATGCGGGCTGCATTGAGGCCCAGGCTGTTGACCAGGCTGTTTTGGATACCGCCGATGAGCGAAGTCATGGCGATGACCGAGGCGATGCCAATGACGATGCCAAGGATGGTGAGCAGGCTGCGTCCCTTGTTGGCCTCGAGCGAGTGAAGGGCTTCTTGGATGAGATCGCGGGCGCTCATGCCACCACTCCTTTCGGCGGGTTGGCGGAGGCGGAAATCATGGGCAGGCTATCTACGGCGCTGCGCAGGGTCCGCGGTGTATGTGAAATATACGCGCCGTCGTGTATACGACCGTCGCGGATGGTCATGGCACGGTCGGCCTCGGCGGCAATGCCGGGGTCGTGTGTGATAAGCACGATGGTTTTGCCACGCTCCTGGAGCTTATGGAAGGTCTCCATCACAAGCGCTCCGGTTGCGGAGTCCAGGTTTCCCGTCGGCTCGTCAGCCAAAATGATGGGCGGATCGTTGACGAGGGCGCGTGCGATGGCGACACGCTGCATCTGGCCGCCCGAGAGCTCGGATATGCGGTGGTCCCAATGGTCGACGGGCAGCGTGACGGCCTGCAGCGCGTGCACGGCGCGCATTTCGCGCTGGCTACGGGGTACGTTGGTGTAGGCCAGCGGCAGCATGACGTTTTCGATAACCGACAGGCGCGGCAGCAGGTTGAAGCTCTGAAAGACAAAGCCAATGCTCAGGGCGCGAACTTCGGTGAGCTCGTCATCGTCAAGCTCGGCCACGTTGAGCCCTTGCAGGTAGTAGTCGCCCGCCGTCGGCTTATCCAGGCAGCCTAGGATGTTCATGAGCGTCGACTTGCCCGAGCCCGAGGGGCCGGTAATGGCGACGAACTCGCCGGGATCTACCGCCAGGCTCACGTTGTGCAAGATGTGGGCGCAACCCGCTTCGCTCTCAAAAATGCGGTGCACGTTGCGGATGTCGATGACGGGACGCATTACATACCCTCGTCGGCAGACATACTGCCCGAATCCGCGCTGTAGCCGCCGTCAGCCGTTGCGCCCGCTCCGGTGTCCATGACGAGGGTGTCACCGTCGCGCAGTTTGGTTGTGGGCACGCCAGGATTGATTTCGTTGCCCTGGTCGTCGCGCTTGATCTGTGTCTTGCCGACTACGGCTTCGTTGTCGTTTTGCGTCACGACGGTCACCTTCACGCGGCGCGTCTTCTTGCCTTCCGAATCGGTGGCCAGATTGACGTAATAGTGCTCGCCATCTTCGGTCATCAGCGCCATGGTCGGCACCATAACCACGTCGTCGAGCTTCTCGGTCACTACCGAGACCTCGGCAGTCATACCCGGCTTAAGGCGACTGTCGGGTGCTTCGATGAGGATGTCGACGTTAAAGGTCACGCTGCCGCCGCTACCGGAGCCGGAGTCAGAGTTTGCCACCGAGGCGATAGCCGTGACGGTGCCCTGGCTCACGATATCGGGAAACGCGGGATAGGTCACGTTGGCGCTTTGGCCCACGGCAATTTTGGCGATATCCTTTTCGCCCACCTGAACCGTCACCTTCATCTTGGACAGGTCGGCGATTTGCATGCACTGCTTGCCGCCGCTCGTGTCGCCTTCGCCCATGATCGTGCCTCCGGTCACCGTGGCACCGACTTTGGCGTTGAGCTCGACGATGTTGCCCGAGCTGGGGGCCTTTACGGTGCGCTCGGCCGCCTTTGCAGTTGCCTGCTCCAGCGTTGCCTGGGCCGAGGCGAGGTTGCGCTGGGCGGTCGAGACGGCATTTGCGTTGGCGTTTGCGTCCGATGGGCCGGTCGATCCGTCACTGTCCGTTGTCGGTGCGGCCTGTGCGGCCGCGAGTGCCACCTTTGCATTGTTCAGGTCTTCCTGGGCGGCCGCGACCGCGCGCTGCGCCTCGGAAACAGCGCTATCGAGCGCGTCGTTCTTAATGGTCATGAGCACGTCGCCCTCGTTGACGCTCTGTCCGGCCTGCACGTTGATCTTTTCAACCGTACCGTCGACAGAAGGGGAGACGACCGATGCCGAGATGGGCTTAAGCTGCCCCTTGGCTTCGACTGTGGTGGTAAACGTGCCTTCGGTGACCATGTCGGTCACCGGTCCGTTGGTGCCTGCGGGTTGCGCGTTGATGACCAGCGTTGCGATGATGGCAATGAGCGCGATGGCAACAACGACGCCGACGGCGATACCGCGTCGAATCAGCTTTTTGCGTCGACGTTCGGCACGTTTTGCCTTGAGCTTGGCATATGCCTCTTCATCGGAAATCTCGGCCGTATCGTTCGTGCGTCCGTTCTGCTTGTCGGCATGTACGTTTGTAATCAGAGGAAGCGTTTCGGCGGCATCTTCGGGCGTGTGCTCGGTATCATTCGGGCCCGGGGTGATCGTGGGGACATTCGGCATAGCGTCTCCTTTATAGAAAGAACCTCGATAATTATATGCGCTCACCGATTAGGACGGGTGCATGGGACGGTTTCTTTCGGAACTGTTAGATTGGTCGCAGCGGTTCCACGTTGTATGAATGTGCGCGTTGCACTACGAGTGGACAACCACGCACAGGCCGACTTTGATGCAGTCGTGAAGTGCCTTTGCATCGGCTAGGCGCAGGTTGATGCAACCGTGGCTGCCGCACCACTTGTACGACTCGGCATTATCGAAGCTCTTGTCGTTTTGCCAGGTGGCGTCGTGGAATCCGACCATATTGCCCTCGAACGGCATCCAATAGCTGACCGGGCTCTCGTATTTGGGCTTGCCGGTCTCGGGGTCCTTGGCACCGATAAGCTTGCTGGCGCCATTGTTGCTGTTGATCTGCCATACGCCCTCGGGGGTGGCGTCCTCGCCCGGCTTTCCCGAGATAAAGTTGGCCTCCCAAACGATATTACCGTTCTCGTCATAGTAGCGCGCGTGCTGCTCGGACAGATCGACGTCGATATACGCCTTCCAGTCGGGCTCTCCCTTTGCGGTAAAGGTGTCGGCCTTCTGGGAGTACTTGATCTCGATTTCGCCGGTCTGCTTGTTGTTGATGGCGTCCTCGACCTGCTTGGCGAGCGAGCTGCTGTCAATGGACCAACCAAAGTCACCGCCTTCGACGGCACACTGCTTGCCATCGGCGCGCGTCCACCAGCGAGTGGAGCCCACGGTATTAAAGCCGTTGGCGAGCTCGGCTGCCCAGCTGCTAATCTGCGACGTATCGAGCGTGGGGTTGGCCGGATCGGCAAAGCTGATCCACTGCAACACGGAGCTGCCATCAACCTTGCCGGCATCCTCGCCGTTGAGCTTGAGGGTCACGTTGACGCCCAAGAAGTTGTTGGCGGCATCGCATGCGGCCTGAATCTGATCATCGGTCAGCGTTCCATTGAGCGGCTCATAGGCATCGTTGCCGAGCTTGGAAAGATCTACGGTCTCGGCCAGCGAGGCAAGCTCGAGCTCGGCATACTTAATGACATGCTCGCGGCTGAGTTTTTCGTTGGAGCGCGCCTTCTCGACGGTAAACTTGCCGGCCTGCTCGTCATAGGAGCTTTTGGCCTCGAACGCGCCCGAACGCCCCTCGTTAAACTCGTCGATGGCGGCGCCCAGATCCTTCTCAAACTGCTTTTGGTCAAAGGTGTCGGAGAGCATGGACAGGTCGACGTCTTGATCAAGATCGACTTCGTTGGAGCTAGCGGTTGTTTTGGTCTTGCCGCTTAAGGATTCTACAAGGAAAAGGCCGAATACAATGGCTTCGTTGCGGCTGATAATCTCTTTTGCGGCAGCTTCGCCGTCGACAATGGGCTCATCGGACTCGGGCTGATAGGTCCAGCTAAAGTCATCGCCTGTCACGGTGAGCTTATAGTGCTTCCAAGCCGAGTTGACCTTGGTGGCGGCAGACGAAGCGTTGGAGAACGAGACATCGACGCCGGCGATAGTGGTGTTGGGGTAGGCTACCTGCGAAAACGCTACAACGCCTACGATATAGACAATGACGATAAGACCCAGGAGGACAAAGAGCGTCGTCTTTTTGCCCGACTTATTGTTCCCGGTGGGTTTGCGCGCGGGGCCGCGATCGCCTCGACCGTGCGTGGGGGGCTGCTTGGGCGCATTGCCGTTTGCCTGGCGCTGCTGACGTTGCTGGCGCTGCTGGTTCGGGCGTTGCGAAGCGTTTGCCGCACCACGCTGCTGACCGTGGCTCGGCGCGATAGGACGCGGTGACTGAACGCCGCCGGTGTGCCTGCTTGGCTGCTGCGGATCGGGAATCAGTTGAGTTCGATCGTTTTGCGACATCGTGTGCATATCCTTCGAATTTCGCCTTGCGGCTCATCGTATTTTTACTGGGCTTGCATTCTAGCGATTACCTAGTTGATTGTGGTATGGAAACGGTGGCATTCAAAAGAGGTGGGACATTTGTCCCACCTTCGAGTCGTTCTTTGTCGCTATCCGCACACACCGCATTTTGCACAGGCCGAAAGTGCGGCCGGAGCCTGCGCGATGCCGCCCTTTGCCGTCTCGCGCAGCGTGGCCGGCAACGCGTGGCCCACCGAGAGCATGACGTGTGCCATCTGGTCAAACGGCACCAGGCTCTTAATGCCGGCGGGGGCGAGTTGTGCGGAGCTAAAGGCGGCTGCCACGCCGATGGCGTTGCGGTTTTGGCAGGGCACCTCCACGAGGCCACCGACGGGGTCACAAACGAGGCCCAGCAGATTACTTAGCGCGATGGAACTGGCGTCGAGCGCCTGCTCGGGTGTGCCGCCGAGCATCTGCACCAGCGCGGCGGCGGCCATGGCGGCCGCACTTCCGACCTCGGCCTGACAGCCGCCCTC
>CABMPS010000123.1 GCA_902388545.1 uncultured Collinsella sp. | reverse complement strand
CTTGCGGGTCTGACCTTCGTGCTCACCGGCACGCTCGTCAACCGCACGCGCGACGAGGCGGGTGCGGCGCTCAAGGTGCTCGGCGCTAAGGTTTCGGGCAGTGTGTCAAAGAAGACGAGTTATCTGGTCGCCGGCCCCAAAGCGGGCTCCAAGCTTACCAAGGCCGAGCAGCTGGGTGTACCCGTACTGGATGAGGACGCACTCGAGCAGATCTTGGCTACTGGTCAGGTGCCAGAGGCGTAAGGCATCGATAGCCAAATTGAAGAACCGCCCGGAAGCACGATGCCTTCCGGGCGGTTCTTACTTTGCTGGGGCAACGGGCACCGTGATCTGCGTCACGTAGGTCGCTGGGTCGTCGCTGATGATGTCATCGATGAGGGCGATCTCGCGTGAGGGACCGGCGGGTGTCAGGCCGTGCTCGCACATATAGCCGAGCAGCTGCTCGTAGCGTGGGGCTGCTTGCCCATGTGTACCGCGGAAGCTTATGGTCAGACAGCGCGCGGCGGGCCGCACCTCGACGTCGCCCACGTAATCATCGGTGTCATCGAGCAGCAGGAAGACCTCGTCGTAGCCATCAAAGTCGCCGGCGGCGAGGCGCTCGGCGCCAATCCCGACGCCCAAGTTGCCCAGAAAGACAAAGGTCTCGTGCTGGCCCTTCTGCAGTTGACGAATCTGCCACTCCAGCGCATAGGCGTCGGTAGGGTTGACGCGTTCGCGCAACACGGCGCAGCGAAGCTCGGGCGCATCGATTGTGCAAATGGTATCGAGCTCGGTGTTCAAAGCATCGTGGAGCAGCGCAAGCCGGTTATCGATCTTACGCGACACGCGCTCCAGCTCGCGGCGCTTGCGCTCGATGAGCTCCTGCTGCTGAGCCAGCTGCCGCTGCATAAGGTCCACATCGCGCGTGGTCACAAACTCACGGATTTGCGCGAGTGGCAAGTCGAGAACGCGCAGGTGGCTGATGGTATTGAGGGTGGAGAGCTGTCGCGATCCGTAGTAGCGGTACCCACTTGCCGGATCGATGTGCGCCGGGTCCAGTAGGCCCACCTGCTCGTAATGGCGCAACGTGCCCACGCTCAGGTTAAACAGACGCGCCACCTCGCCAATGCGGAGCAGGCCCTCGGTGTGTTCGCTTGGCATGTCGGTCACGGGACCGCTCCTTTCAATAGGGTCGGGGAGGGGCGCCAGGCTCGCGTTGTCCCTCTACGCCATCAGCTTGTCAAAAGTTCCGCGGCGGTTGAGCACGGTAAAGGCAATCACGCAGATAACCGCCGACAGAATCGACCCGCACGGCGAGGCGATACCCATGGGGAACAGCGTGTCGGAATAGGCGTTCGACAGCAGCCATGCACCGGGCACGCGAATGAGCACCACGGCCAGCACGTTGTGCGCAAAGCCGATGTAGCTCTTGCCATACGCAGCGAAAAAGCCGCTAAAGCAAATGTGGATGCCGGCAAAGATCGCGTCGAAAATATAGCTGCGCATATAGCCGGTGCCGGCGGCGACCACCGCGGGGTCCTTGGCAAAAAAGCCGATAAACGCCGGCGCCACCAGCCACATCAGCACCGTGATCAGGCAGCCGTACACCACCGAGATGGTCATGGCGTCCCTGAGTACCTGACGCGCGCGGTCGCCCTTGCCCGCGCCGGCGTTTTGCGCCGTGAGCGCGCTGACGGTAGCGCCCATGGAACTCGGCACGATAAACAAAAAGCTGATCATCTTCTCGACTAGGCCCACGGCGGCGGCGTCGACCAGGCCGCGGTGGTTGGCGATGACGGTGATGAACATAAATGCCACCTGGATGCAGCCGTCCTGCACGGCCACGGGCACGCCGATCTTAAGAATGCTGCCGAGCACCTCGGGCTGGGGGCGCAGGTCGCTGCGCTTAACGTGGATGTTTGTGCGACGGCTCTTGAGCCACACGAGCGCGAGAGCCACGCTCGCCGTCTGCGCGATGACTGTGCCGAGTGCCGCGCCTACGGGGCCGAGCCCCATGTGGCCGATAAACAGAAAGTCGAGCGCGATGTTGATGATGCACGCCACGCCAATCACGTACATGGGCGAGCGCGAATCGCCTAGGCCGCGAAAGATGGCCGAGAGGATGTTGTACGCGGCGATAAAGGGAATGCCCATAAAGCAGATACGCAGGTAGGCGGCGGTTCCTTCGACCGCTTCGGCCGGCGTGCCAATGAGTGCCACAATCTGCGGACACAGTGCGAGCAGGACAGCGGCCAGCACCACCGAGACACCCATAAAGAGCGTGATGGTGTTGCCGATGGCGGTCTCGGCGCGGTCAAACCGACGCGAACCCACGGCGTGGCCGACGATAACCGTCGTTCCCATGGCCAGGCCCACGAGCGTTACGGTAATGATATAGAGCGTCTGCGCGCCATTGCCCACGGCGGTGATGCCGGCGGCGCCGCTAAACTGCCCCATCATGTACAGGTCGGCCATGCCGTAGAGCATCTGCAAAAAGTACGAGAGCATATAGGGCAGGGCAAAGACCGCGATGGTCTTGAGGACATTGCCGCGTGTGAGGTCGTGTTCCATGGGCGGGGCTTTCTGGCTGGGTTCGTTTTGCTACCAGTGTAGTGAAAACCCTACAACGATTGTAGAGTCAAGGTTTATGTTGGCAGCGGGGCGAAAAAAGTCGCGCTCGCGTTCATTTCCAATTGAATACAGAGATGCACCTTGCGAGCTTAGCGCCTGCACTAGCCTTGCAGAAATCGATTTCGGAACACTTGACACCGCCGCACGGCGCGCCATAATACGTGGGTTTGCGAACAACGTTTGATGGGGGATGAACCTGCGTGCGCAATCTCAAGATTTTGTTTTCCTATCTGGGGGCATACCGCCGCGACGCCATGCTCGGCGTGTTCTTTGTGACTGCCGAGACGGCGCTCGAGCTGTTTATCCCGGTCATCATGGCAAATATCATCGATGTGGGCGTGCCCGCGGGCGACATCAACTACATGCTGTTACAGGGCACGTATATGCTGGTATGCGCCGCATGTTCGCTGGTACTTGGCTTGGGTTATGCACGCACGTCCGCCCGCGTTGCCTCGGGGCTGGGCGCTAACCTGCGCGAGGCCGAGTATCGCAAGATCCAGACGCTCGCTTTTGGCAATCTGGACAACTACGACGCCAGCTCGCTCGTCACGCGCATGACCACCGATATCACCGTCATCCAAAACGCCATCGGCAACGGCTTTCGCCCCATGGTGCGCGGCCCCGTGACGCTCATCGTCGGCTTGGTCTATGCGCTGGTGCTGTCGCGTCCGCTTGCTACGGTATTCGCGATCATCCTGCCGGTGTTGGCGATCGTACTGGGCGTTATCACCTATCGCGTCAGTCCGCTCTACCGCCAGCTGCAGACCTCGATGGACCATCTCAACGGTGTGGTGCAGGAGGACCTCACCGCCGTGCGCGCCGTCAAGGCTTACGTGCGCGCCGAGCACGAGTGCGACAAGTTCGACACCGTCAATACCGAGCTCGCCGGCACGGCGACCAAGACTTTCGGTACCGCTGTGCTCAACCTGCCGGTGTTCCAACTCTCGATGTACGTGGCTGCGCTCTCGATCTTGTGGATTGGCGGCCGCATGATCATCGAAGGTCGCTTGGGCGTGGGCTCGCTCACGGGCTTTATGAGCTACGTGCTGCTGATCATGAACTCGCTCATGATGATTTCCAACGTGTTTTTGCTGCTCACGCGCGCTCTTACGAGTGTGGGCCGTATCGCAGAGGTGCTCGATGAGGAGCCCTTTATCGCCAACCCTGCGGGAGACCTCGCGATTGCGGCACCAGCGGACGGCAGTATCGAGTTTCGCGACGTTTCCTTTAAATACCGCGCGGATGCAGCCGAGGATGTGCTCGAGCATATCGACCTTCGCATCGAGAGCGGCTCGACGGCGGGCATCCTCGGCGGCACGGGCTCGGGCAAGACATCGCTTGTGCAGCTGATCGCGCGCCTGTACGACGCCACTGAGGGCGCCGTGCTTGTGGGCGGACACGACGTGCGCGACTACGACCTCGCGACCCTACGTGATGCCGTGGGCATTGTGTTGCAAAAGAATGTGCTGTTCACGGGCACCGTGCGCGAGAACCTGCAGTGGGGCAATCCGCAGGCGTCGGACGATGAGCTCCTCGCGGCTTGCCGGGCGGCATGCGTGGACGAGTTCCTGGATCGCATCGGCGGACTCGACGGCGAGTTAGGCCAAGGCGGCGCCGGTGTTTCGGGTGGCCAGAAGCAACGCCTGTGCATCGCGCGCACGCTGCTCAAGCATCCGCGCGTGCTCATTTTTGATGACTCCACCAGCGCGGTCGATATGGCGACCGACGCTAGGATTCGCGAGCACATCGCTCGGATTCCCGATACGACCGTGCTCATCATCGCCCAGCGCATCGCGAGCGTCATGGATGCCGATTGCATTGTGGTGTTGGACGACGGTCGTATCCACGGCGTGGGCACGCACGAGGAACTGCTGGCGGGCGACAACATCTACCAGGAGATTTACGCCTCGCAGATGGAGTTTGCGGGGAACGCGGACGCCGGTGACGGCAGCGATGATGACCGCGCGAATGATCCGTTTTCCTTCGCCCCCAGCGGATTACCCTTGGAAGGGGGTGAGCGCCATGCCTAAGACCGCAGCCCAAGCACGCCCGGCCGACCTCAAGCGCACTGTGCGCCGCCTGCTCTCCTACATGGGGCATGCCAAGTTCTCGTTGCTCGCGGTGGGCGTGCTCGCCTCCGTCGCCGCCATCGCGAGCCTCGCCGGCACCTACATGGTGCGCCCCATCGTTAACGGTTTGGCCACGGGCGGGGAGGAACTGCTTGCCAAGCAGGTCATCCTGACGGCGATCATCTACGCCGCGGGCGTGCTCTCGGCCCTGGGCTACTCACAGATCATGGTGCGCGCGGCCCAACGCGTGGTGTCCGATATTCGCCGCGACCTGTTCGCGCACATCCAGACGCTGCCGCTCAGTTATTTTGACAGCACGCGCTCGGGCGACATCATGAGCTTTTTCACCAACGACGTCGACACCGTCTCCGAGGCGCTCAACAACAGCTTTGCCAACGTGATTCAGGCCGCCATTCAGGTTGTGGGCACCACGGCCATGCTCATCATCCTTAACTGGCAGCTCACGATTATCACGCTCGTGTGCGATGCGGCCATTGTGCTGTATGCGCGCTACTCGGGCGCGCGCTCTAAGCGCTTCTTTGCCGCCCAGCAGGCATCGCTTGGCGACCTGGACGGATATGTCGAAGAGATGGTCTCGGGCCAAAAGGTCATCAAGGTCTTTAATCACGAGGCAGCGAATGTCGCCGGCTTCACCTGCCGCAACGACGAGCTTCGCCGCACCGGCACCGCCGCCGTGAGCTACGCCAACTCCATGGTGCCCATGACCGTCGTGATTGGCTACGTCAACTATGCCATCGTCGCCGTGGCGGGCGGCATGCTCTGCATCAAGGGGCTCGCCGACGTGGGCGCGCTCGCGAGCTACCTGGTCTTTGTGCGCCAGGCGGCCATGCCCATCAACCAGTTTACGCAGCTGGGTAATTTCTTACTCAACGCGTTGTCCGGCGCCGAGCGCCTGTTTGCCGCCATGGACCTTAAGCCCGAGGTGGACGAGGGCTGCGTGGAGCTGGTGCAGACGGGCGACGCCGCGTGGGCATGGAAGATTCCCGAGGGCCAGGGCGTGGGCGCGTACGGGCACCTGCATGATGTGGCTGCCGTTGATGAGTCGGGCCGCGCGGTGTCTGCCGACGGTACCGAGCTCACGTGCGGCTTGGTCCCGCTTGCCGGCGACGTGCGCTTCCATGCCGTGGACTTTTCCTACGTGCCGGGCACCCGCGTGCTCACGGACCTCAACCTGTTTGCCAAGCCGGGGCAAAAGATCGCGTTTGTGGGCTCGACGGGCGCCGGAAAGACGACCATCACCAACCTCATCAACCGCTTCTACGAGGTCGATGACGGCGAGATCACGTACGACGGCATCGACGTCAAGCACATTGCCAAGGCCAGCCTGCGCGGGTCGCTCGGCATTGTGC
>CABMPS010000122.1 GCA_902388545.1 uncultured Collinsella sp. | reverse complement strand
GCCGCGCGGCAAGGAGATATATTGCCAGACCGGAGGGGCGCCGGGGGCGGGAATCGCGCACTCCATATTTTATTCACAAATGAATAGGTCCCTCAGTCGCATCACTGAGGTTAAAACTGAAGCATTGGCTTCTGATATTGGCGATGACCAGCTGGTTTATAGGTGTTAAGGCATCGGTCATCTCTGGAGCGCCACTTTACTCCAAAAGCATCAGCTATTTGTTTCCCGTCGGTAAAAGGCAGGTTTTGTTCGCCAAGCGTTCTTATATATAGAGAAGTTCGGGTTCGAACCCGTGTCGCGGCAACAAAAAAGCGGCCGGCATCCGCCAGTCGCTTTTCTATTCTATGGTGGGCCGTCAGGGGTTCGAACCCTGGACCTTGGGATTAAAAGTCCCCTGCTCTGCCAGCTGAGCTAACGGCCCGCGGGTGGCATTGTACCACGGTCTGGGACTATTCCCAACTCCATTGGCCGTTCTGGAAAATCACAACTTCACGTCCATCAGGCGTAATGCCCGTAATATCGATATCGTCCGTGCCGATCATAAAATCGACGTGCGTGCTCGAGACGTTTACGCCATGCTCCAGGAGCTCCTCCTTGGACATGTCATACCCACCCTCGATGCATTCGGGGAAACCGACACC
The DNA here is from genome assembly GCA_902388545.1 of uncultured Collinsella sp. GTDB lineage: Bacteria > Actinomycetota > Coriobacteriia > Coriobacteriales > Coriobacteriaceae > Collinsella. The sequence goes on along the minus strand of CABMPS010000122.1, from coordinate 5,425 downwards.
TAGCGCGAGATGGCAGCTAGCGTTCTCATCATAGAGCGTGTCATAGAACAGAACGCCACTTTCACGGATCGGCGTGTTCTTGGAGATAAGCGCGATCTCACCCAGATGAGCGGCACCTTCATCGGTGTCAATAATGCTCGCAAGCGTCGCCTTACCCACGCGGGCATCGTAGTCCACTACGCGGCCCGCCTCGAACTTAATCCAAAAATCGTCAACCTTGTTACCGTGGTGAATGAGCGGCATAGCCGAATACACGATACCGTCGGCACGCATACGATCAGGCGAGGTGAAGACTTCCTCGGTGGGAATGTTGGGGAAGAAGGGGTGCCCATCGGGCGTCTTGCCCTTGCCGCCGGCCCACTCGTGACCTTTCGTCATGCCAATCGTCAGATCGGTTCCATTTGCCGAGGTGTAATGCAGGTAGTCGAAACGATTGTCGTTCAGAAAACGCAGGTTCTTTTCGAATGCGGCGTCATGAAGCTCCCAGTCGCTCTCCGGGTCCTGGCCATCGGCACGAGCGGTGTGTAGAATCGCATTCCATAGCTTATAGATCGCAACCTCATCCGCATCGCCCGAGAACACCTCGCGAGCCCAGGCAACGACCGGCGCGCCGGCGATGCACCACGGGTTGATGTTGTAGTCCAGCCCACGGCGGAAGACCTTGCACTGCGTATTCCTTGCCTTGGAAGCCGCGGCGGGCTTGGCGGGGTCAATGCCCTTCAGAGCCGCTGGGTCAGCTCCCTCGATAAAGATAAAGCAGGCGCCGTCCTGGGCCAACGAATCCAGCTGCAGGCGCTTCCACTCGGGCGTCTGCTCAAAATAGCTTTTATCGACATGCTCGTACGTAAGCCTTGTCACGGCATCGTCAGCCCAAATAACCGTCACGTGACCGGCACCGGCGGCATAAGCCTCCGCGACCACCACGCGCGCAAACGGCGCGCACTCAACCGGAGACTGAACGACAACCTCCTGGCCGGGCTTGACGTTTACGCCCTTGCGAACAATCAGGCGCGCGTAGTTTTTAATCTTGGGCTCCAGGGCCTTCATGCCCTCCAGAGCTTCTTCGACCGTCAGGGCAGCTCGAATCATGTGCCACTCCATCTATCTATAGAACAGTAAAAAGGCGCGCCGCAAAAACGACGCGCCTTATATCTTAGCGATAAGTATGCATGCAAACGCTACTTCTTCTTGGAGTCCTTCTTGTCCTCCTCGGCAGCCGAGCGCTCGATAAGGGCGTTGAGCTTGTTCTCGGACATGCCCTCGGCCTGAGTGCGGTACATGTTGCGCAGGGGACGAATACGAACGAAGTCGTAGATAAAGTCACCCAGGATGATGACATAGGACAAAACGATGCCGACCATCTGAACAGGACTGGACACCGTGCCGCCGGGAGCGAAGTAGAGCGAAGCCCAAATGACCACGACGAGCACCATGCCGATAGCGAGCACAGCCCACCAAATACGGCGGCGCTTGGTGTAGTCCTCATCCTGCTTGAGAAGGATATTCGACACCGTGTAGATGCGATCCTCCTTGGCGCGCTGCTTAGCCTTGCGGGCGCGCTTCTCCTCTTTAGAGAGGCCCTCGAGATTCTCGCCCTTCTCGAGCTCTTTGCGGCGTGCCTTAGACGAAGCCGGCACGACGCGGACAGAGCTCGCTGCCTGACGGGCGGGCTTGGCGGATGCAGCGGACTTGCGCGCAACCCCGGTAACCTCGTGGGATTGCGTGCGCTTGTTCGTGGCGCTACGGGTACTCACTTATGCGTTCTCCTTCATGCTTGTGAACTGGGAGCCCGTGATGATCTGGAAGGCCTCGCGATAGCGCTCGGACGTGCCATCGATGACCTCGGCGGGCAGGCGCGGGGTCTCCCCCGTCATATCCCAGTTGGCTTTGAGCCAATTGCGGACGAATTGCTTGTCGTAGCTGGGCTGAATCTTGCCCTCCTCGTAGCTGGCGGCAGGCCAGAAACGGCTGGAGTCGGGCGTGAGGCACTCGTCGATCAGCGTAACCTTGCCATCGATGACACCGAACTCGAACTTGGTGTCGGCAATGATGATGCCACGGGTCGCTGCATACTCGGCGGCAGCCTTGTAGATCTTGAGGGAAAGGTCGCGAATCTGCGTGGCGATGTCCTCGCCCACGATCTCGCAGCAACGCTCGAACGAGATGTTCTCGTCGTGGTCACCGATCTCGGCCTTCGTGGACGGCGTGAACAGCGGCTCGGGAAGCTTGGAAGCCTCGGTCAGGCCCTCAGGCAGCTGGATGCCGCAGACGGTGCCGTTCTCGTCGTAGGTCTTCTTGCCCGAACCGGTCAGATAGCCGCGGACGATGCACTCGATAGGAATCGTCTGGGCCTTCTTAACCAGCATGGCGCGGCCGGCGAGGTAGTCACGATACTCAGCAAACTCCTCGGGGAAATCCGCCGGGTCGATGGAAACGAGGTGGTTGGGAACGATGCCGGCAAACTTATCGAACCAGAATGCCGAGATGCGGTTGAGCACCTCTCCCTTAAACGGAATCTCGTCGGGAAGAATGAAGTCGAACGCAGAAATGCGGTCGGTGGCGACCATCAGCAGGTTTTCACCGGCATCGTAGATATCACGAACCTTGCCACGGGAATCCGGACGACGCTCCATCGTTGTCACGTGAGTCACTCCTTACCAAAATACGACAGTAATGCGGGTTCTTTCCCGCACGTTTTCGCAAACTCGGAGCGGCAGGGACGAAACCCCTCCTTCACCGAATAGCGAAAAGCTAGTGCTCCATTGTAGTAGATGCCGCGTCCGCCGTGTGCTCGCGAGGCAGATGAATCGTAAAAGTCGTACCCTTTCCAAGCTCCGACTCCACGGATATGTAGCCGTGATGGCGCTCGACGATCTGTTTAGTCACGGCGAGGCCCACGCCCAGACCGCCCGCCTCACGGGCACGGCTGGCATCGGCGCGCCAAAAACGGCCGAAGATGCGCGACAAGTCATCCTTGGCAATACCGATGCCGGTATCAGAAACGGCAATGCTGACGTGTTTGCGGTCACTGAGCACCGACACCACGACCCAACCGCCCTCGGGGGTGTAGCGCATGGCGTTGCTCATGAGATTGATGACGCATTGTGTGATCATGTCGGGATCGGCTTCGACGACATCGTCGTGACCTTGGGTCTCGTCGGCAAAGCGCAAGCGCAGATCGCGGTCGACAAACAGGCGCTCCTGGGCATTGACGATGGAACGCACGAAAGGAACCATGTCCACCGGCTCAAGGTTGAGCGGAGCCGTGCTGTTTTCCATGCGCGACAGGTCGAGCATCTGCTGCACCAGACGAGCCAGGCGACGCGTCTCGGAAGCAACAGTCTCCAAGTGCTCATCGTCGGTAGGATATACGCCATCCTGCATGGCCTCGACCGTTGCGAGCATGGCCATAAGCGGAGTACGAAGTTCGTGAGCCACGTCCGAGGTCAAACGTTTCTCGTGTTTCATATCCTTCTCGAGCGAAGTGGCCATCTCATCGAACGTCTCGCCCAGTTGATCGATCTCGTCATCGCCGCGCAAGCCCGTACGAGCAGACAGATCGCCATCGCGAATTTGCTTGGCCGTGCTGGTAATACGGTGAATCGGCTTGGTGAGCATGCGCGACACGAGTGATCCGATAACGACCGAAATGCAAACTGCAACAACCGCAGCAAGGGCCATGGCGTTAAAGGTCTTCTCCCTAAACGCAGAATCTGCCTTGGTGAGCAAGGCATCGGAGCCGATGGCCCACAGCTTTACTTGTCCGACATGCTCGCCGGAAGACGTTATGATTTCGACGTTTGCAACGCTATCGGAGCCGGTGGGAGCCGACGAGACCGGACTATGCGATGCTTTTTTCCCGCTCGAGCTGCTCGACGGCGATTCGTTCTCGCGCACATCGGCGGTCGCGCTTGCCGAAGGCCATGAGTCGTCATAAACGACAACGCCTTTCTTGTTGACGACCTGCATGCCCAAATCGTCGGACACCAAACTCGATGTCGCGACCGTACGTAGCTCGCCCGCAGTCCAATTGCCGTTTTCCTCATACGACGTCGCAAGCTTTTCGGCAGCGGAATTTGCGATTTCGACGATATTGGAGCGCGTGTAATCCGAAAAGACCGTGCCCCACACAACAGAGACCACGCCCACCAGCACCAATACCGTCATGAGCGATGTCAGAGCAAAAGCAAGTGCCATGCGCGAGGGATAGCTCATCGTTGGCCGTGAATCGGAACGAGGCGTGTTCCAACTAGCCTTGGAACCCGCCTCGCTCTCCTGCTTGTGCTTTTGTCCGATTTCAAAGCGCGCAGGTGTCATATGTGATTTCCCTATTTCTCGTCCGACTTATCGGTCTTGGCCGGAGCCTCGAAGCGATAGCCGACACCGTGGACGGTGTAGAGCCACTTGGGCTTCTTGGGATCATCGCCCAGCTTGGCGCGAAGGTTCTTCACGTGGCTATCGATGGTGCGCTCATAGCCCTCAAAGTCGTAGCCGAGCACCTTCTCGACCAGCTCCATGCGGTTGTAGACGCGACCGGGGTGACGGGCAAGCGTGGTGAGCAGCTTAAACTCGGAAGCCGTCAGGTCGACTTCCTTGCCCTCGACCAAAATCTTGTGGCCCGAGATATCGATGACCAGATCGCCGAAGTCGAGTACCTCGACGGCTGGCTCGTCGGCCTGATGGGCACGGCGGAACAAAGCTCGAACGCGCGCGACAAGCTCGCGCGGCGAGAACGGCTTAATCAAATAGTCGTCGGCGCCGAGCTCAAGACCGATAATACGGTCCTCGATCTCGCCCTTGGCAGTCAGCATGATGATGGGGACATCCGAGGTATCGCGAATGGTGCGGCAAACGCGCTCGCCGGGAATCTTGGGGAGCATGAGGTCGAGCACGACCAGGTCAAACTGATGCTTCTCGAACTCCTCGATCGCGGACTGGCCGTCGCCGACACCCACAACCCAGTAGCCTTCGCGCTCGAGATAGGCAGCGACGGCGTCACGGATTGCCTTCTCATCCTCGACCAGCAGAATCTTTTTTGCATCTGAAGCCATAACACGGCCCCCCTGTCTCAATTAGCTAAGAACAAGCCCATTTTAACGCACCTGAGCCCGCCGGATGCCACTATGACGCGGCAGCTCGGCGGGCGGTACTCACAATTACAACGCGTTTATTCCCCTGTTGGCGCCTTTTTAACCCCTCTAAGCTTAAAGAGAGAATAGGCGTGCGGTGACCGTCTCGGGTATACCCTGGCTGTTGCGCACCGTGGCGTACGTAAGAAATGAGTCCGATTTTCCCGCCGTAGCTGGATAATCGCCATATTCCAAAGCGCGGTCGGGCGACAGTAGCGAGCCATAGGTCTTGGCAGAGGTGTCAATCAAAAAATGCGACGCCTGGACTTTAACCAGGTATTTATTTTTCCTTCCCG
>CABMPS010000121.1 GCA_902388545.1 uncultured Collinsella sp. | reverse complement strand
TTGGTTCCGCGGCGCCCCTTTTTCATCTAAGCCAGAGACCCGGCACTTGGGGCCGTTTGCAGCGTCGAGCAGTTACGCGGTTTGGTAAAACCGCGTAACTATAAAGCTTCCAGTGCGTTGGCGATGCGCTTCATGGCGGCATCGGCGGATGCTTGGTCGGGCGCCTCGGCCAAAACGCGAATCACCGACTCGGTTCCGCTCTTGCGTACGAGCACGCGGCCCTCGCCTGCCAGCGCAGTCTCGGCCTCGGCGATGGCGTTCTGCACGCCCATGTTCTCGAGCGCGGCGTCCTTATCCGCTACGCGCACGGCAACCTGCGCCTGCGGCAGCAGCTTGCACGGAGCCGTGAGCTGCGAGAGCGTCTCGCGCTCGGCACGAATCACTTCCATCACGCGCAGCGAGGTCATAATGCCGTCGCCCGTGCGCTCGATATCGCCAAAGATCGTATGGCCCGTCTGCTCGCCGCCCAGGCTGTAGCCGCCCTCGCGCATCTTGGCATACACGTGACGGTCGCCCACGCCGCTGGTCACGGCGCTCAGTCCGGCAAGCTCCAGCGACTTGACCAGACCAAAGTTGCTGGCGATCGTCGGCACCACGGTACCGCCCGAAAGGCGACCGTGCTTGTTCAGGTACACGCCGCACACGTACAGGATCTGGTCGCCGTCTACCACGCGACCGCGCTCATCCACGGCCAGGCAGCGGTCGGCATCGCCGTCATAGGCAAAACCCACGTCCAGGCCTTGCTCCACCACGTGGCGCTGCAGGCGCTCCATATGCGTGGAGCCGCAGTCGACGTTGATGTTAAAGCCATCGGGCGCGGCGTTGATCACGCGCACGTCGGCGCCCAGCGCGTCGAACACCGGCTTGGCCACCGAGGACGCCGAGCCGTTGGCGCAGTCGAGACCGATCTTGACGCCCTGTAGCGAAAAATTCGAACTCGCAATGAGCGAGGCGATATAGCGGTTGCGCCCCTGCATGTAGTCCACCGTGGCGCCGATGTGGTTGCCCGTGGCCAGCGGCACCTCGCTCTTGCCATCGATGTAGTCCTCGATGAGCTCCAGTACGTCCTCGTCCATCTTAAAACCGTCGCTGTTGACGAGCTTAATGCCGTTATCGCAAAACGGGTTGTGGCTCGCACTGATCATGATGCCGCAATCGAAGCAGCCTTCCACGGTCTGATGTGCTACGCCCGGCGTGGGGATCACGTGCAGCATATAGGCGTCCGCACCGCTCGCGACCAGGCCGCTCACTAGCGCCGCCTCGAACATATAACTCGAGCGACGTGTGTCCTTGCCCACGATGACGCGCGCCTTGCGCTCGCGGTTGGCGCCGTAATACCAGCCCACAAAACGGCCAATCTTATAAGCGTGCTCTACCGTCAGCCCAACGTTGGCCTCACCGCGAAAGCCGTCGGTGCCAAAGTACTTCATGCGCTCTCCTTACAAAATAGGGGCGAACAGATTGCCTGTCCGCCCCAAAATGGTACTCGATTATCTGCGCTACCAGAAAAATCCTACGCCGACGCGCTGTCGCGAGCCGCCTGGCATGTAGGAGTCTGACGCAGCGTAAGCGGCTTGTCCCCCGCCTCGGCCGACGTGGTCAGCGTATATGTGATCGTCGTCGTCTCGCCAGCATGCAGGTCAACGGTGCCCGAATAGAAGGGGATTCCATGCCACGTAGCGGCGCCAAGACCAAACTGGGTGCCCTCGACGGTCAGATCAGTAATGTTGCCGCCCGTCGGTGCAAACAACGAGACATTCAGACGCTCGTCGTCGCGCGCGGCATCAGGCGCGCTCGCCGCGACGTAGTCGGGCAGCTTGCCGGCCTCCTCCTGCGTCATGATGTTCGTCAGGGTAACGGTGATGCGATACGAGCATGTGCCGTCACCGTTCTTGATGCCCTGGCCAATCTGCGTATCGGCATTCAGGTACCAGTCGAGCTTGGAGAAGCTCAGGTTGTTAAAGTAGACACCAGCAACGGGATCATCACTCGGGTCATCCGGATCGGGCAGCGAGGCGTCGATGTTCATCTCCTTGATAGCGTTCTGCTCGTCATCGTTTTTCATCCACGCGATCAGGCGGCCCTCTTCTGCACCGCGCTCAACGGCGCTGACAAGCTTCGTAACATCGACATCGCCGATACCGCCAAGGATCTTGTCGAAGGCAGCGCTGGCGACGGATGCAAAGATGCCGTCCGACTCCTCGACCGGATAGTTCCAGTACACATCGTGCATGAGGACCTTTGCGGCGTTGGTGCCGTCGACAACCGTTCCGTCGGGCAGCGACACGTTACCGACCAGGCCCAGCAGATACTGCAGGAACACCGGGTCGATACCCACGACGCCGTCAACGTCCTGGCCATATTGAGATTTCCACAGGGCTGCGACACGCTGCGAGTTGCGGGGCCAATCAGGCGAATAGGTATTGCCCGAGTTGTACAGGTTACTGTGGTTGCCGAACAGCGCCTCATCCTCTTCGTCGACGCTCTCGACTGCCTCATCCTCGCTGAGTCCAATGCGGGGGACAAACTCGCCAATCGACATCTGGCCGTCGGTGACCGAAATCAGGCCCTGCGAACCGCCAAAGCCGCCGCAGGCACGAATCTCGACGTTGTTCATGGCGTACACAAGATAGTTGCGCGTCTGGCCGTTGGCGCCGAGCATCTGGGGAAGGACGGGGGCGACCTTCTCCGCCGCGTCAACCGCGCCGTTGAGGGTGGCAAAGCCGTCCTTGGCCTTATCGACCAGCTCGGTCACCTGGGAAATATGAGTATCGCCAATGCCCTGGATCTTCTCGTTGGCGCTCTTGAACACCTTGGAGCTATCGGAAAGCGAATCGGCAACGGCCTGCAGCGCGGACACGTTAATCATGCCGTCCTGGAACAGCTTGCCGGGCGTGGCCTGCGAAAGGTTATCGGCCATGGGAACCAGTGCATTGCTCGAGACATCGGACAGGACGTCGATCATGGTGCGGGCCGCATTGATGTCGCTGCCATACACCGGGATAAACGAAGCCGCCGTCCACAGCGGGCTCGAGGTCTCCGCCTTCATGCTGTCGCAGAGCTCATCGATCTTTTTCGCGTCGTCAGGCAGCGTCGAAAAATCGCCCGACGTGACCTTGTCTTTAAGGCCACCGACGATCTCGACAGCCTCCTTCGCTTCACTCTTTACGGTCTTTGCCGAGTTAAGCAGCATAAAGCCGCTTGCGCCAAGCGCAACGAGAAGCACCGCGACTACAGCGGCAATAATGGCGCCAGTGTGACGCTTTTTGCGCTCGCCCTTGCGATGGCGATGACGGACCAGACCGTCAGAGGTCGAACTCGACGAAGCGTCGCTACCGTAGTTCAAGCCAAAATCGTAATAATCTTCCTTGGAACCCGAGCCCGCAAACTCGGCACCGCTATCATCCAGGCGGGCGAACGTGCCAGTCTCGGAGGCGCCGGTGTAAATCGTGCCAAGGTTACCCGTAAGTCCCGCACCACCGGCAGAGAGAGTATTGTTGTCGGCCTTGCCGGCATTAACGTTGCCGGCGGCATTCGCGGCGTTGGCAGCACCTGCGTTGTTCGCAGGTACCGAAGGAGCCCCGCTCGGCTGCGACGCGGAGGTTGCACCGCCCGCAAAGACACTCCCTCTTGCACGGCCGGTCTTTTTTGCCTTTTGAGACTGCTCGTACAGAGCGGTAAACATCGCCGTCTCGCCCGGGGACACGCGCTTACCGGAGCCGCCCTGTCCAGCGCCGCCCGGCGTGCCGGCCTTACCAGCCCCGTTCGGACGCGGCGGAACTGCAGGACGGCCGCTATCGCTGCCCTTAAAGTGATTACCAGCCATAAAGAAATCCTCGCAATTGAGTCGCAATGAAAAAGTCCATAACGTTACTAGTTTATGGCATTTTGAGCATCGACAGCTAAACTCCAGACACGAACATCCATTGGCGAAAATGTGGCACAACACCTTTTCTGTCTTGGCAGTGGCGCGAGCTATACCGTCAGGAACACCATCGCGATAATCATGGCAAAACCCGCCAGGTCGGTGGGCAAAAACACCGTGCCCAGCATAAGGGCGCTGGTGATGGTGGCCGAAACCGGCTCCATGGTTCCAAGAAGGCTCGCGCGCACCGAGCCAATCTCCTTAACGCCCTGCATGTAGAACATATAGGCGAAGAACGACCCTACCACAATAAATATCGCGAGCGCGCCGACACCCGAGGGGCCGAGCGCCGGCATGTGCGCCCACGGCTGGGTAAAGATACTCATCACGATTCCCGCCGAAAGCATGGCCGAGCCCGTGACGACCGAGCTGCCGTATTTGCTGAGGATTCCGGCAGGGATGATTGCTATGCAGGCACCGCCCACTGCGCACAAAAGGCCCGCGAGCAGGCCCATTGGCGAGATACTGAGCGTACTAGGGTCGCCGCCCGTGGCAATTAAAAACGTTCCGCCCAAGGCGAGCAAAATGCCAAGCGCCTCGCGCGTGCGCGGCAGTCGATGCGCGGTGACGCAGGCATACCCCATGACTACCACCAGCTGCAGACACTGAAAGACGGTCGCGGTGCCCGCGTTGGTCAGGCGCACGGCTGACAGATAGCAAAGCTGGTTGAACAGCAGGCCAAAGATCGTAAATAGGATGAGCTGCTTGCGATCGGCAGGGGTGGTCCACAGCCTGACCAGGCGGTCGCGATCTTTTCTGAGCACGACGAACATAAAGAGCAGGCCAGCGATAACTTGGCGCACGCTCATCAGCCAAAATGTCTCGATATGGCACACGTCAAAGAGGTAGCTGGCACTGGTGCCAGAAAAACCCCAAAACGTACCGCCGGCAAACGCGGCAAGCGTGCCCAGGGCCATCTTGCGCGTCTGGGCATCGTTGAGGCGGTCGCGCCATGCGCGGCGGGTGCTGCGGCTAAGCTCGTCAGTCCCCTCGGGCACGACAAAATCGGCCGCCGCCGTCATCGGCACCGAAGCCTTTTTACGTGCACGCTGCGCTGTGCGCTCCTGTTCCATTCCACTCCCCAGAAATCAATTGGCAACAAAGCGCTCAAACTGTAGCACGAATATTGATACGGAAATGCGGGAGATTCGGAACATCTACGAGCATCCAAATTGCAGGGACGAAAGGCACCGAAGAGCTATGCCGAGCGGTTGGAATCGTCTAGAACGCCGGGGGCGGCTTCCGCACTTCCCTCAGCATGCTCGCCGTCGACCTGCTCCTTGGCGCTGTCCCGGCCCTCCTGCTCGCGACGGCGCTTTTCGCGAATCTGCTCAACGGCCGCGCGCAAGGCAGCCTCGTCTTCAGCGCGCGCCACCTCTTGCGTGGTCTTGACCATATGGCGAATTTCGAGCACCAGCAGCACGATCAGCGGCACCACGATAAACGGAAAGAACAGCAGCGGATTGGTGAGCAGCGACACCACAACGCCCAGGCCTGCCGAGACAAAGACCACGCGGCCCACCACGTCGGCGGCGGGCACGGGCGCGGCATCCTCGACCGGATTGGCATCGCCCTTGGTGCGGTAGATCGGGGCGCCGTCGGCGGCGGCCTCCACGGCAACGATGCGGTGCGTGTTGAGCGAACCCTCCAGCGCGTCATCGGACGAATGGAAGGTGATGATGTCGCCCACCTGATAGGCCTGGCCGTCGCCGGTATCAACGACGATAAACGAGTGCACGGGAATCGCCGGCTCCATCGAACCGGTCAGCGTGCGCATAAAGCCATAGCCCATGATGGTGGGGATCTCGCCGGCGGGCGTGAACACCGTACGCAGCAACACCACAAAGGCGACCAGGATCACCACGGTCGCCAGCACGTTGATCACGCGGAGCACGTGCTTCATCACTTGTCGGCGTCCTTTGCGGAAGGCTCGACGTCAGTGGCGTCAGATGCCGAAACGTCGGTCTCATCTCCCTCAACGGTCGTGGCGACATCGCCCTCGGCGGCCTCTCCGCGCAAGCGAGCCAGCAGATAGCGCGACAGGCTGTTGCCCTCGGCACGGCGCTCGGCACGAGCGCGATCACGCACGGCCTGCTCCAGCTCGTGCGTCAGCGCGTCCAGGCGCTGCTGCATCTCCGCGCGAGCAGCTTCGACCTCGCGCTCGCAAGCGGCACGGACGGCAGCGACTTCCTGCTCGATGCGCTCTCCTGCCG
>CABMPS010000120.1 GCA_902388545.1 uncultured Collinsella sp. | reverse complement strand
GCGCAGCTTGTTCTTGCCGTCCTTCTCGTGACCGACGCGGGTAACCTTACCGCACTCGGGGCAAACGAGATTGACGTTGGAGGCGTCGATGGGAGCCTCCTGCGAAACGATGCCGCCCTGCTGGTTGGCAGCGTTGGGCTTGACGGCCTTCTTGACGACCGAAACGCCCTCGACAACGACCTTGTTCTCGGCGGGGAGAGCACGCAGGACAACGCCCTGCTTGCCGCGATCCTTACCAGAGAGAACCTGGACCTTATCGCCCTTCTTGATATACATATATCTCCCCTAACTACAGGGTCTCGGGAGCGAGCGAGACGATCTTCATGTACTTCTTGTCACGAAGCTCGCGAGCGACGGGCCCGAAGATACGGGTGCCGACGGGCGAACCATCGTTGTTGATGACAACGCAGGCGTTCTCATCAAAGCGAATGTAGGAGCCATCCTTGCGGCGGATCTCCTTAACGGTGCGAACGACGACGCAACGGACAACGTCCTTCTTCTTGACGTTGGCGCCAGGGGTAGCCTCCTGGACAGCACCGATGAACACATCGCCGATGCCTGCATAACGACGCTTGGAACCGCCAAGCACCTTGATGCAGCGAATCTTGCGAGCGCCGGAGTTGTCGGCGACGTTCAGCATGGTTTGCATCTGAATCATGGTAGATGTTCCTCCGAACTAAGAACCGAAGAGAGGTGCGCAGCCTTTATACGGCCCGTGGTATGCAAGCCAGGCATACGCACATCTTCGGAAACGTACAAGTCGTAAGAGCGACTGCTTATTTAGCGCGCTCGACGACCTCGATGAGGCGCCAACGCTTCATCTTGGACATAGGACGGGTCTCCATAACGCGGACGGTATCGCCCACGCCAGCCGTGCACTCCTCGTCGTGAGCGTGCAGCTTCTTGGAGCTGGTCATCATCTTGCCGTACTTGGGGTGACGCTTGCGCTCGGTGATGGTGACAACAATGGTCTTGGCACCGGAGACGGAGGTAACGACACCCGTACGGACCTTACGCGAGTTACGCGAATCAGTCATGTTCTCTCCTTAGGTCCTACTCGGCGACAGCGGACTTCTCCGCTGCGATCTCGCGGGCGCGCTGCTCCGTGAGGACGCGAGCGATGTCCTTCTTCACGGTGTTGACGCGAGCGGTGTTGTCCAGCTGGCTGGTGGCCATCTGGAAACGAAGGTTAAAGAGCTCGGCGCGCATTTCCTTCAGCTTCTCAACGAGCTGAGCGTCCGAGAGCTCACGAATCTCTGCGGGCTTCATTAGTTCTCCTCCTTGGCGGCGGCGGCGTCCTCAGCAGCCCACTTGGCCTCGAGAGCGGCCTCCTCAGCCATCTCCTTCTCGATGCGCTGCTCAGCGTTCTTGGCAGCAACAATCTTGGTCTTGATGGGAAGCTTGTGCTGTGCAAGACGCAGAGCCTCGCGAGCGACCTCCTCGGGCACGCCCTTGACCTCGAACATGATGCGGCCGGGCTTGACGACGGCCACCCACTCCTCGGGATTACCCTTACCAGAACCCATGCGAGTCTCGGCAGGCTTCTTGGTGATGGGCTTATCGGGGAAGATCGTGATGTAGACACGACCGCCACGCTTCATGTAGCGGGTCATGGCAATACGAGCGGCCTCGATCTGACGGTTGGTGATCCAATGGGCCTCGAGAGCCTGGATACCAAACTCGCCGAAATGCAGCTCGGTATTACCCTTGGCCTGGCCCTTCATGGAGCCACGCTGCACCTTGCGGTGAAGAATACGCTTAGGGGCAAGCACTACTGACCCCTCCTCTCGGAGTTACGACGACGAGGACGGGAAGAGCCCTCGAGTGCAGGGTTGGGAACAGGCTGGCCCGGGAGCTTCTCGCCCAGGTAGATCCAGACCTTCACGCCGCAAGCGCCCATGGTGGTGCTGGCGACAGCCGTGCCGTAGTCGATCTTGGCACGGAGGGTGTGCAGAGGCACGCGACCCTCGCGGTACCACTCACGACGGCCCATCTCGGCACCGCCGAGACGACCGGAGCACTGGATACGGATGCCCTTAGCGCCGGCCTTGCGGGCAGACTGGACAGCCTTGCGCATAGCGCGACGGAAGGCAACGCGGCCCTCGAGCTGCTCGGCGATAGACTGAGCAACGAGGTTGGCGTCGAGCTCGGGGCGCTTGATCTCGACAACGTCGACGGAGAGCTGGCCCTTGGAGACGCCAGCAACCTTCTCGAGCTCGGTGCGGAGGGTATCGATCTCGGCACCCTTCTTACCGATGACAACGCCGGGGCGAGCGGTGAGGATGATGACCTTCACCTTGTCGCCAGCGCGCTCGATCTCGACGCGGGAGACAGCTGCGCGGGAAAGACGCTTCTCGAGGTACTTGCGGATCTCGAGATCGTTACCGAGGGTCTTAGCGTAATCCTTCTCTGCGAACCAGCGGGAGCGCCAGTTCTCGGTGATGCCAAGACGGAAGCCGGTGGGGTAGACTTTCTGACCCATACAGCTTTACGCCTCCTTTCGAGGAGCAACGACGACGGTGATGTGGGAAGTACGCTTCAGAATGCGAGAAGCGGAACCCTTGGCGCGGGGACGGATGCGCTTAAGCGTCGGACCCTCGTCAACATAGGCAGCGGCGACAACCAGGTTGTCGGCACGCAGACCGTTGTTGTTCTCGGCGTTCGCAACGGCGGAACGGAGAACCTTCTCGACATCCACGGCGACGGCGCGGTCGCAGAAGTGGAGGATGTCGAAGGCCTGAGCGACAGGCTTGCGGCGGATCAGATCGACCACCAGGCGGGCCTTGCTGGGGGAAACACGCACGTACTTAGCGACGGCGCGAACCTCGGTGGCCTCAGTTTCAATAGACTTAGTTGCCATTTACGGTTAACCCCCTATTTGGCCTTGTGGCCACGGAACGTACGAGTCGGCGCGAACTCGCCGAGCTTGTGACCAACCATGGACTCGGTAACATACACGGGCACATGCTTGCGGCCGTCGTGGACGGCGATGGTGTGACCAACCATCTCGGGGAAGATGGTGGACGCGCGGGACCAGGTCTTCACGACGTCCTTCTTGCCAGCCTCGTTCATCGCGGTGATACGCGAGAGAAGGCGAGTCTCCACGAACGGGCCCTTTTTGAGACTTCTGCTCATAAGTGCTTTCTCCTAAAACTCGGTATCCGAAATTACTTCTTACGGCGACGAATGATGTGCTGGTTCGAGACCTTCTTCTTCTTGCGCGTACGAAGGCCCTTCGTCGGCTTACCCCAGGGGGTAACAGAGGGACGACCAGAGGTGTGGTTCTTGCCCTCGCCACCGCCGTGCGGGTGGTCGACAGGGTTCATGACGGTACCGCGGACGGTCGGGCGCACGTTCAAGTGACGCTTACGGCCGGCCTTGCCGATGACGATGTTGGCGTGATCGGCGTTGCCGACCTCACCGACGGTGGCGCGGCAGGTAACGAGGATGCGGCGCATCTCGGAGGAAGGCATACGGACGATAGCGTACTTGCCCTCCTTACCCATCAGCTGGCAGGAGTTACCGGCGGAACGGGCGATAGCAGCGCCCTTGCCCGGCTGGAACTCGACGGCGTGGATGAGCGTACCGACGGGGATGTCGGCGAGGGGCAGAGCGTTGCCCGGCTTGATGTCGGCGTCAGAACCGGACATGATGGTCTGGCCGACCTCGAGGCCCTTGGGGGCCAGGATGTAGCGCTTCTCACCGTCAGCGTAGTGCAGCAGAGCGATGCGAGCGGAACGGTTCGGATCGTACTCGATCGTGGCAACCTTGGCGGGCACGCCGTCCTTGTTGCGCTTGAAGTCGATCACGCGGTAACGACGCTTCACGCCGCCGCCCTGGTGGCGGGTGGTGATGCGGCCGTTGTTGTTACGACCGGCCTTCTTGGGCAGGGGCTCGAGAAGAGACTTCTCGGGCTTGGTGCAGGTGATCTCGGAGAAATCGGAGATCGTCTGCCAACGCCTACCAGCGGAGGTCGGCTTAAGGTGCTTTACAGCCATTACAATCCCTTTCAATAGGAATCCGTTAGCCATCGCAGACAGGGATTCGAGGTTCTGCCTCGGGTGCGATGACACCGGACGTATACACGGTTCCGGGCGTGTCCATTTTATACGCCCGAAACCTTGAGCTCTCGCCTCCCCTATTTGGGAGGCATGAGCTCACTCAACAGCAGCGAGTCTTAGGCCTGGTTGCCAAAGACCTCGATGGTGTCGCCCTCGGCCAGCGTGACGATGGCCTTCTTCCAAGAACGGGTCTTGCCGGCGACATAGCGCACGCGCTTGGTCTTGGGCTTGACCGTCAGGGTGTTCACGCGAACGACCTTGACGCCGAAGATCTCCTCGACAGCGTCCTTGATCTGATACTTGTTAGCATCCTTGGCGACCTCGAACGTGTACTTGTTCAGCTCCATGCCGGAGAAGGAACGCTCGGACACGATCGGACGGATGATGATCTCGTGGGCGGTCATTTATGCAAGCACCTCCCCGAAGTGAGCGGCGATGTCGGCGGGCATCAGCACAGCGTTGTTGTTGACGAGATCGTAGGTGTTGGCCTCGTCAGCGGTGATGATGAACGTCTTGGGAATGTTGCGGAACGACAGGTAGGCGTTGACGTCCTCATCGCGAACGATGATGGTCAGACGCTTGCCCTCAAGGCCGAGAGCCTTGAGCATGGCGACGGCAGCCTTGGTGGAAGGCTTCTCGAAGCCGTAGTCGTCGACGAGCACGAGCTCGCCATCGGCCAGCTTGGCGGACAGCGCGGAGCGCATAGCCAGCTTGACCTCCTTGTTGTTCATACGCTTAGCGTAGGAACGGGGCTTGGGGGCGAAGACAACGCCACCGTGACGCCACTGGGCAGCACGGATGGAACCCTGGCGGGCACGGCCGGTGCCCTTCTGACGCCAAGGCTTCTTGCCGCCGCCACCGGAAACCTCAGAGCGGCCCTTAGCAGACTGGGTGCCCTGACGCCAAGAGGCCATCTGGCACTTGACGATGTGGTGCATAACGTGGATGTTCGGCTCGATGCCGTACACCTCAGCGGCGAGCTCGGCCTCGGCGACCTTCTTGCCCTCGCTGTTCTTTACTTCAAACTTTGCCATTTAAGTGTTCTCCTTGGTATGACGCTGGGCTAAATGGGCTGGGCCCTTAGGCCATACGGATGGCGACGAGACCATTCTTGGCACCCGGGACAGCGCCCTTGACCAAGATGAGGTTCTGCTCGGCATCGATGCGGACAACGGAAAGGTTCTTGACGGTAACGCGCTCGTTACCCATGTGACCGGCCATCTTGACGCCCTTGAGGACGCGCGCAGGATAGGCGCACTGACCGATAGAACCGGGGTGACGCTGGAAGTGAGAACCATGCGTCATAGGACCGCGGCGCTGACCCCAGCGCTTGATGCGACCCTGGAAGCCCTTACCCTTGGAGGTACCGATGACGTCGACCTTCTCGACATCAGCGAAATCAGCGACGGTGACGACCTCGCCGACCTTGTGCTCCTCGCCGTTCTCGACGCGGACCTCACGAAGGAAGCGGACAGGCTCGACGCCAGCCTTGGCGAAGTGACCAGCCATGGGCTTGTTCACGTTCTTGGCCTTGATGTCGCCGAAACCGATCTGGACGGCGTCATAGCCGTCGGTTGCCTGAGTTTTAACCTGCGAGACAGCGCAGGGGCCAGCCTGGATGACCGTGACGGGAACGACGTTATCGTCCTCGTCCCAAACCTGGGTCATGCCAATCTTGCGGCCGAGAATCATGCTGATCAAGATATGATCCCAACTCTCGCGTGGTCTTGGGACAATGCGTACACCACCGAGCGTACGCCCCTAGAGGACCACTACTTACACGACGTGCTCCCCAGTCTTGTATTGCGCCCGGACTACCTGACAACCCTATTAAGCAGGCATTTTGTCCAGCCAGAATACTCCCCTGGTTTCACACAGCTGTTTAGTATACACGGCTGCGGGCGTATCCATCGAGATTCATATTTCACTCACATTGTTTACGCAGGTAAAGTGCGTGGATGGCTCCCGAGCACGGCGGAGGGCCGGAGAAATATATTAAGGTCCCTGCTCTACAGTCCTGCGCAAGACGGAGAGCACATTAAGTGCTCTCCTTTGCGTGCGGAACTCGCGATGACCTTAATATATTTCTCCGGCCCTCCGCCGTG
>CABMPS010000119.1 GCA_902388545.1 uncultured Collinsella sp. | reverse complement strand
AGCCACCGTGCCCGCGCGCCTTACCTTTCGGGTTCACCATCCATGGTGGGGCGCGTTTCTAACGAAGCCGTAACGGCCGTTGGGTTTTTTGGCGCTAGCCCTTCTTGACCCGCACATCATGATTAATTTGCTTAAGGCAACAACTTTCCCGATCGATGTAATCACCGAATCAAAACGTGTACATAAGCCATCAAAGATGCCGAAAAATGTCATATTTGGAGGCTGATGTACACAAATGCAGAATCCCGCACAACCCAGTAGCATCTTCCATATGTCTGGACTCTCTATGCTTACGCTGGATAGACATCGCCAGAACGGGTATAGTATCGAAAGTTTTGTCGTTTACCAGCGGGGGAGTCCTGTGGGCATCAAGAAGAAGATCAAAAAGGAGCTTATCGGCACTTCCGATTACCCGTCGAATAAGATCTTTACGATCTCCAATTTCATCACCTTTACGCGCCTGATCCTCACGCTCGTCTTCCTGTACCTGTTTGTGACGGACAACAACCGTGTCGTCGCCATTGTCATCTATGCCATCGCGGCCTCCACCGACTGGATGGACGGTCAGATTGCCCGCATGACCAAAACGGTCTCATGGCTCGGCAAGGTTATGGATCCCATCTGTGACCGTGCGCTGCTGTTTACCGGCGTGCTGGGTCTCGTGGTCCGCGGCGAGCTTCCCATCTGGGTCTGCGTGCTCATTATCGGCCGCGATATCTACCTGGGCATCGGCACGCTCATCGTGCGCCATTATCACCGTCGTCCTATTGACGTCGTCTTTCCCGGCAAGATTGCCACGGCGCTGCTCATGACCGGCTTCTCGCTTATGCTGCTTGGGTTCCCCGTCGTGGACGGCTGGCATCTGCTGCCTGCCACGTACACGGCATTCCCGGGCCTCAACGGCAGCTCGGTGCCCCTCGGCATCTTCTTTGTGTACGGCGGCGTCATCTTCTCCATGCTCACCGCTGTCATCTATTCCATTAAGGGCGGGGCTGCCATTAAACAGGCCATCGCGCATCCCGAGGACGAGGACATCGACTTTCTTAACCCCGAAATCGAAGACTGATTCATTGGGGTATGATTACGTACGGTTCATTCTTTGCGGCGTGGCCGCGTTAGATAGGGGTTGTCATGGACAACAAGGTTAACAATATGCCTCAGAACGATAAAACTGCGGACGCTACCTGCGTTTTCCGTGTTCCTTCGAGCGATGTCACCGTTCCCGACCTCATGGCCAACGTGCACATCACCGCTCCGGTTCTGTCCATCGTCAAGGGTCCGCAGACCGGAGCTGCCTTTGAGCTCGAGGACGACGTGACCACCATCGGCCGCGATCCCGCGAACGGCATCTTCCTCAACGACATGACTGTCTCGCGCAGCCACGCACGCATTATTCGTGAGGGCCTGGGCGCTCGTATTGAGGATCTGGGCTCGCTCAACGGCACCTGGGTCGATGGCGCCATCGTCAACGGTGCTCCGCTGCACGACGGCTCGTCCGTTCAGATCGGTACGTTCACGCTCATCTACCACGAGAGCACGCCGGAGCGCATCGAAACCGGTGAGTAGGTAATGGCCGAACGCAACTATCTGAGTATCGGCCAAGTCGTCAACCTACTTCGAGGCGCATACCCCGATCTATCGAACTCAAAAATTAGATTTCTAGAAGATGAGGGGCTCATCACCCCTCATCGTACGCCTAAGGGGTATCGCCAGTACTCCAAGGAAGACGTTGACCGTCTCGAGGTCATCCTGCACCTGCAGAAGACCCGCTACATGCCGCTCAACGTGATTAAGCAGCGCTTGGAAAACGCTACGGACCTGTCAACGCTCGCCTACGAGGTGGGCTTACTGTCCGATGTTCCGCTCAAGACGGAGCCCAAGGAGACTAAACAAAAGCTGCATCCCATCGAGACCATTCCCGATATGTTGGGCGTCGAGATTTCGTTTATCCGCTCGCTCGCCGAGAACGACCTTATTCGCATCATCAAGAGTCCGCAGAATCGTGAGCTCGTCGATGGTCGCGATTTTCCGATCATCCGTTACTGCTCCGAGCTGTCACGCTTCCATATCGAGCCGCGCAACCTGCGTCAGTACGTGTCTTCCGCCAACCGCGAGTCCTCGATGTTTGAGCAGGTGCTCGTGAGCATGCTCGGCATGGATACCTCCGATGACGAGCGCGACGCCAAGCTCGAGCGTGCGTTTAAGAAGCTTCACGACCTGACGGAGGGCGTGCACACCGCGCTGCTCAAAAACCGCGTTTTTGAGTCGCTCAACGCCGTGGTCGAGGACGCCGACATCGATGCACTCGATGAGGAAATCGCTCGCTCCGAGTCCACCAAGGCCAAAAACGAAGAAACTGCCGCGCCTGCTTCGCACGAGGATTCTCTCGTAAAGCCGCTCAAGGTCGTCGCCCCTTCGCACTCCGGCACCGTCACCGCGGGCAAATAACCGCTGCTGATATTTCGGCAACTCATTGAAAGGTCATGCAATGTACGACTTCGAATCTCAAATCGTCGACATCCCCGACTATCCCGAGCCCGGAGTCGTCTTTAAAGACATCACGCCGCTCTTTGGCAATCCCGAGGCGCTCAAAGCCATGACCGATGCCCTCGCCGAGCACTTTGCCGGCATGGGGATCACCAAGGTCGTGGGTCCCGAGGCTCGCGGCTTTATGGTTGGCGTACCGGTGGCTGTAGCCCTTGGCGCCGGCTTTGTTCCCGCACGTAAACCGGGCAAGCTGCCGCGCGAGACCGTAAGCCAGAGCTACGAGCTCGAGTACGGCACCGATTCAATTGAGATCCATGCCGACGCTATCAGCTCTAAAGATACCGTGTTGATTCTGGACGACTTGGTCGCGACGGGCGGAACCGTCGAGGCAACAGGTAAACTGGTGCGAGATATGGGCGCAAAGCTTATCGGTTACGGTTGTATACTTGAGCTTGCGTTTCTCAACCCGCGCGAGAAGCTCACGCCGTCTGATGACGATGTGGAGCTCTTTAGCCTGGTGACGGTAGGCTAGCCGTTACCCTTAGTTACTGGAAAGGAAGCTACATGCGCACAGCAAACACGCACAAAAACATGGCACGCTGCGCTGCTACGGCAACCCTCGCTTGTGTTTTGGGCTTGGGCCTCGCGGCTCCTGCCTACGCCGATACCGCATCCGACCTTGCCGCTGCTCGTACGAAACTCGAGCAGATCGGCACCCAAACCCAGCAGATTTACGATGAGCTTGCCACGCAGACGCAGGCGCTCGATCAGACTGCCGGCGAGATCACGCAAAAGCAGCAGGAGATCGCCGATGGTCAGGCCAAGCTCTCGACCTATGTCGCCGGCGAGTACAAAACCGGCGGTCTGAGCCTGCTTCAGGTTTTGACGGGTGTCGATGATCTGAGCGATATGCTCAACCGTTTGTTCTACTACGGCAAAGTTTCCGACAAGCAAGCTCAGACCATTCAAGAGGTCAAGGAGCTTAAGCAGCAGCTCACCGATAAGCAGGCCGAGCAGGAGAAGAACGTCGCCACCACGCAAAAGAAGGTCGACGAGCTTAACGCCCAGCAGGCTGAAGCCCAGAACGTCGTAAACTCCCTGGATTCGCAGCTGCAGGCCGAGCTTGCCGCAGAGGCCGAGGCCAACGCCGCGCTGCAGGCCGGCATCAACGCCAGCACTGCCGAGAAGGCCACGGTGAGCAACGAGACTGCCGGTACGACCGAGAACACCAACAACGGTGGTCAGACCAGCAATAACAACAACCAGGGCGGCAACACGCCGGCTCCCGCACCGCAGCCTGCCCCCACGCCCGCTCCGGCTCCCACGCCTTCAGCACCGAGTCAGTCTGTTGATGGTGGCTCCGTTGTTTCGCGCGCCTACAGCAAGCTCGGCTATGCGTATTCTTGGGGCGGCATTGGACCGAACAGCTTTGACTGCTCCGGTTTTGTAAGCTATTGCCTCACGGGACGCTACTGCCGTCTGGGCACCACGGTCGACTTCATGGGTTGGACCCGTGTGTCCGATCCGCAACCCGGCGATGTTGTGGTTAACTCCTACCATACCGGCATTTATATCGGTAATGGTCAGATGATCCATGCTTCCGACTACAAAACGGGCGTCATCATCAGCTCCGTTGCCGCCGGCATGAACAACAATTACATTTTCGTGCGCTACTAATTTATTACTGCAGCGAACGAACGTGGGCCTCGCGATCTTGAGTCACGAGGCCCATTCTTTTTTCCCTACCGTTTGCCATAAAATCAGGACGGCTATCTAGTATTCAAAACTAGATAGCCGTCCAATCAATCAAAAAGATGGCTATAATTGTTGAGGAACAACTAGAAAGGACCCTCAATGAGCTGGGCACTTATCTCAGATTCGAGCTGCAATCTTCGCGATTGGCAACCGACTGCACCCCGTACCACCTTTGCATTCGCTCCTCTCAAAATTCGAGTAGGGGAGCGCGAATTTGTCGACGACCTTTTGCTCGATGTTCACGAGCTTAATGTTGCCATTCAGTCGGAAGCCAGCGCATCATCGAGCGCCTGCCCAAGCGTGGGGGAGTGGGCTGAGCTCTTTAAGCTCGCCGACAAGACGATCTGCATGCCAATCTCGGAGGGTGTCTCTGGAAGCTATAACGCTGCCGCTACGGCACGCGATATGGTACTTGCCGAGGAGCCCAATCGTCAGATTCACCTGGTCAATTCGCGGGCAGCAGGCGGCAAGATGGATCTGATCTTCTTGCTGTTTGATCGTTATCTTGCAAGTAACCCGGACGTTTCCTTTGAGGACGCCTGCGCTTACTTCGACAGTCTCGAGCAAAACAGCAAGATTCTCTTTAGCCTGTGTAATTACGAGAACCTTGCAAAGGCAGGACGCATTCCTAAGGCAGCCGGCGTCATTGCCAACAAGCTCAATATTCGCATTTTGGGCACGGCGAGCGAGGCCGGTAAAATCGAGCTCGTCGGGCACACGCGTGGCGAAAAGAAGATGCTCAACAAGATCATCGACACCATGGAAGCCGAAGGTTTTACGGGCGGCGAGGTCGTTATCGACCATGTCGAGAATGAGGCAGGCGCCCAAGCACTTGCCAGCCGAATTGTGGAGCGCTGGCCAGGCTCCAAGACTATCATCATGCCCTGTAACGGGCTAGATTCATACTATGCCGAAATGTATGGGCTCATTATCGGCTACGGCATGGGCGTGGCTTCGGGCCAATAACGTCCAACCAAGCAAAAATACGGGCGGGACAAAGTGGCAGATAGCCCTTTGTTCCGCCCGTTTTATACGTCGGCTAGCTATTAAACCCATTAAACTTTAGATAGCTCATCAGGTACGCTTTCGAAACGAAGGATGAAACCGCACTGCGCACAAGCAGCGACTCACGCGTTACCTGATGCGCCGTATCGGGAACCGGCGCCTGCTCGACGGAAAACGCCGAACGAATCGATGCCTCGAGCTGATCGACCACATAATCGAAGGCCGTCGGGGCATCGTAGCTCAAACGCTGAATGTTAAAGAGTGCCTGCACCGCAGCAATAGGTAGCACCTGCTTAAAGAGGCAGATAGCGATCAGGCGGGCAATCTGCTCGCGGCCATATTGCTTTTTGACCGGAGCAGGCACCAGGCCGACCTTCACGTAGTTATTGATCATCGATGGCGTAATGACAGGGTGCTCAACGCAAATGGACAGCGGCTCCATCCACAGCGCAACATACTCAATGACCTGGTCGCGGTAGAGTGTCACATTGGGCAACTGGTTATAGCGCGGCAGACTCAACGTATTGAGTTTACGCACGATATCGGACTGAATGAATGCATCGGGCAGCACCGTGGGCTGAATATCCTCGGGCTTAATGCTTACCGACGAATCGGACATCGGAATAACGTGTTTAACGTGGTTCATAAAGGTCCTCCGTTCATTTTCTATATTGTATTCTAGGTTATCTAGTTTTGCATACCACATAGCCGGCAAGTAAAAGTGGTTGGACAACACATTGATGCATCGTCCAACCACTTTGTTTAAAGATAGCAACCTTACATAAGATATATTATCGTACTTATCCACGGAGAAACGCGTATGCGCTCGTTGCCGCTATGGCTCCGTCCGAAACAGCGGTCACAACCTGGCGTAAACGTTTGGAACGGATATCGCCAGCGGCAAATAGACCTGGCGTGCGGGTCGCCATGGATTCATCAGTCAGAATG
>CABMPS010000118.1 GCA_902388545.1 uncultured Collinsella sp. | reverse complement strand
GACGGGCCGGCTTCTCGGCCTCGCGCGCGGCCTCGGCAGCCGCTTCGCGTGCCTTCTCGGCAACAAACGCCGCTGCCGAGGTATCGAGCTGCACCGTTGCGTGCGTGCGCGCGGGCGCGGCGACCTCGCCGGCATGCATCACGATGACGCCGCAGGTGCTCGTCTTAACAAACTCGACCATCTTGGGGTCGGTGAAGCCGGTCACGTCGTTGACGATCGAGGCGCCGCAGCGCACGGCCGCCTTGGCAACCGCCACATGACGCGTGTCAATCGAGACGATGGCGCCCTCTTTGGCCAGCGCGCGCACCACGGGCAGCACGCGGCGCGCTTCCTCATCGGGATTGACCGGGGTAAAGCCGGGACGCGTGGACTCACCGCCCACGTCGATGACGTCGGCGCCGGCGTCGAGCATCGCCAGGCCATACTCGATCGCGGCATCCGGGTCGAAGTGCTCCCCGCCATCGCTAAACGAATCGGGCGTCACGTTGAGGACGCCCATGATGCGCGGGCGGTCAAAGCTGAGCTCATACTTTCCGCACCGCCATGTCTTGCTGTCGTTCGCCATGAACATCCTCCTAAAATGCCCACGCCGCCGAGCTTGGGGAGCTGGCGGCGGGGTCGCTTTGCACTCAGTCTTTCTATTGTATCCGCGCACGCGGGCTAGAACGCAAACGCGGCCGCGATGTCGCAAGAAATCAGCAGGTCGGCATTTGCATCCTGATCGGTGGGGGCAAGGTTGCATATGGCCAGTGTATCGCCGGTAAAGTAGCGTGTAAGACCCGCCGCCGGATACACCACGAGCGAGGTCCCGCCTACAATGAGGGCATCGGCCGCGGCGATGGCGGCAACGGCACCGGTCAACACATGCTCGTCGAGCGGCTCTTCGTAGAGCACCACATCGGGCTTGATGCGACCACCGCACGCGGGGCACACGGGCACGCCCGCGGCGTCCTCGTGCTCGCGCGAGCAAATCCACTCGGCGCTATAGACCGCTCCGCACGACTGACAAATGTTGCGATGGACCGATCCGTGCAACTCAAACACGCGCTGCGAGCCCGCCATCTGATGCAAGCCGTCGATGTTTTGCGTCACCACGGCATCAAGCTTGCCGACGCGCTCCAGCTCGGCCAGCTTGGTGTGGCAGCGGTTGGGCTTAGCGTTAAGCGCAATCATCTTGGTTCGGTAAAAGTCGAAGAACTCCGCCGGATGTGTCTCGTAAAAGCTGTGCGACAGCATGCTCTCGGGCGGATAGGCAAACTGCTGGTGATACAGGCCGTCCACGCTGCGAAAATCGGGAATGCCGCTTGCCGTGGAAACACCAGCGCCGCCAAAGAACACCACGTGCTCGTGGGTATTGAACAGCTCCGCCAGCGCGGCGGAGGCCTGCTTGGGGTCCGATATTGCCCGCGTCATATGAGCCCTCCGTCCTTGTTGATCGGGCGGCGTCGGGCGATGTCCCAGCATGCGACCTTTAAGTCAGCATGCGCGGAGCCCACCCCGCCCCTGTTGCGCTAATCTTAAGCCTGCCAACCCCGTCGAAAGGACACCATGCCTCAGACTTACACTTTCGCCTCGTGGAACGTCAACGGCCTGCGCGCCGTGCTCAAAAAGGACCCGAGCTTTATCCAGATCGCGCAAGAACTCGACGTCGATATCCTGGCGCTGCAAGAGACCAAGTTGCAAGAAGGCCAGGTCGATATTGACCTGCCCGGCTATCACCAAACCTGGAGCTACGCCGAGCGTAAAGGCTATTCGGGCACTGCGGTCTTTAGCCGCCAGGAACCGCTGCGCGTGCTGCACGCCGACGCACTGCTACCCTACGCCGGCGAGAACGAGGCGGCCGTACTCGTCGCCCAAGCCGCAACCGAGGGCCGCGTCTGCGCGCTGGAGTTCGACAAGTTCTGGTTTGTGGATGTCTACACTCCCAACGCGCAAAACGAACTCGCCCGCATCGACGTGCGCATGGCCTGGGACGATGCTTACCGCGGCTTTTTGAACGCGCTCGAGCGCGAGACCGGCAAACCCGTCGTGACCTGCGGCGACTTTAACGTGGCGCACGAGGAGATCGACCTTAAGAACCCCAAGTCCAACCGCGGCAACGCCGGCTTTTCGGACGAGGAGCGCGGCAAGTTTACCGAGCTGCTCAACGCCGGCTTTACCGATACCTGGCGCGCGGCAAACCCCGACGTCGAGGGCGTCTACAGCTGGTGGAGCTATCGCTTTAATGCCCGCAAGAACAACGCCGGCTGGCGCATCGACTACTTCCTGGTAAGCGACGCAATCGCCGACAACGTACGCGACACCGGCATCCGCGGCGACATCTTCGGCAGCGACCACTGCCCCGTCACCCTCACGCTAGAGCTCTAGCCCCAGCTGATCCCCTGGGGACGGAGGAAAACGAATCATTTTGGGCCTCGTGGTGGTATCCACGTGACCCATCCGCCACGAAACACGCCCATCTACTACGTTTAAGCCACCACCCTCAACCACAGCGAACAACGCAAAAAGAAAACCGCAGGTAGAAAGCCTGCGGTTTTTCATAAAACGCGGTTGTGTTTGGGGGTGTCGGGTCAAACGTAGTAGATAGGCTGATTTCGTGGCGGGCGAGTTCAGCTGATTCCCCGGGGACGTCTGGAGACGGAAGAAAACGGATCAATTTGGCTCTTGAGGGTCACGACGCCCGTCATATCAGCCGGCCATTCCAAAACTATGCCAGTTTACGGGGCTAAATCGCGAACCCCCAACCATACGCAATTCCGAAATAATAAAACCGCAGGTAAACGGCTTGCTCTATTTCAAAAATAGCCGGCATGGTCTGCTTGTGCCAATCTGGCCCCGTAAACCGGCATAGTTTTAAAATGACACTTCGGCAGTATTGATTCCCGCCCCGGCGCAACCAGCCCTACAGTCCGTACTTCACGACGACTCGGTTGATGCGGCGACACCAAGGCTTGTACAGGGCGACCAAAAACACGCAGGTCGCAAGGCCGTGCGTGATATCGAACGGTACGGCGGTGGCAAGACGCGCCATGGCACCCGCCCACGTGAGCGGTTGAACAAAACCGATAATGTCGTAGGCGTTGATCACAACGCCGTACAGCAAACCCGAAGCAAAGCCGTAGGTCAGCAGCGCCGGCATACGCACGGTGCCGTCGGCGCGGTCGAACGCACCCGCATGCGCCAGCGCACCGCCAACGTATCCCACGAGCCCCCAGGCATACATCTGCCACGGCGTCCACATGCCCTGTCCAAAAAAGAAATTGCTGGTCAGCGCCGCCAGCGCGCCAACCATAAAACCATTGCGGCGACCAAGCGTCGCCCCCGCGATAATGGCGATGGCGCTCACCGGTTTAAAGTCGGGAATGGGACCAAACAAGATGCGCCCCGCCGCGGCCAACGCCGCCAGAACCAGCGTTGGCATAATCTGGCGCAGGCCCGGTCGCGACGCCTCGTAGCCTGCAAAGAACAGCGCAAGCACCAGCGCCACCACGACAAGCATGGCGAGCGCCGCCTGCTCAACGCCCGCCAGCAACGCCGCAGCCATCACGGCTGGCACCGCCAGCAGCAGCGGTATCTCCAGTTTTGCGAGTAGGCGCACGATGCGATAATCCGTCATCCCATCACGCCCTATAAAACACGTTGTCGGCAAAGAAGTCGGCCGGGGGCTCCATGCAGGCAATCTCGCCATCGAACATCATGGCGATGTCGTCGGCGACCTGCTCGGCAAAGTCCAAATCGTGCGTAGCCATGATGACGGTGCCGCCAGCCTTCGCATGGTCACGCAGGGCGCGGGCGATGATGCGGCGGCTCTCCAGGTCCAAGCCCTTCGTGGGCTCGTCAAGCAGCAGCAGCTCGGGGCCAATCAGCAGCAGCTTTGCCAGCGCGAGCAGCTGGCGCTGTCCGCCCGAGAGGTCGTAGGGGTGACGCGTCTCCAGGCCGTCCAATCCCAGTTGCGCCGCACGCTCCCGCGCCAAGTTCTCGTCATATCCGCAGGTCGAGGCCCATTCCATCAGCTCATCGCGAACCGTCTCGGCAACCAGCAATGCTTTGGGATTCTGAGGCAACAGCGCCGCCGAGGCCGCTCCGCGCACCATGCGGCCGCGCTGCAGCTTGGCGGTCTTGGCCAGCACCGAAAGCATCGTCGACTTGCCGCAGCCGTTTCCGCCCACGACTGCATGCACCGCGCCAGCCGAAAACGACGCATCGAGCCCGCGCAGCACCCAACCGTCCGCGCGATCGTAGCGAAACCAGCCTTCCGACAGGGTGGTAGCCGACCCAGCGTGCATTTTTTGGAGTATTCTGCTTCCATTCGTGCGCGGGAAGGCTTCCGAGCCGTTCTCGAGCGACGTTTGCGCCACAAATTCGGACGATTTGTCCAATTCCGAACTTTTTTTCGCGCTCGATACGTCCCCGGGCGTCTCCAGAGAGTCCAAATTGTCCTCACGCCTGCTGAATACTCCGTTTTTTGCACATCGGATGGCACCCCACCCCAACATATCATCGGAAAACAGCGATTCTCGGCGTCCCAAAGAAGCCATATCTGCCACCTCGCGCACGCAACCGTCCTCAATCCGGTACGCACACGTCGCGTATTCGAGCATTGGGCGCGGCTGATGCGTCGCCACAACAACCGTGCAGCCCAGCTCGCGATTCACACGAAACAGCGCGTGCAGGAAATTCTTCTCGGCAACGGGATCGAGCTGAGACGTGGGCTCGTCGAGCAGCAGCACGCGCGGGCGCAGCGCCAGAACGGCCGCCAACGACAGCAACTGTTTGCGACCACCCGAAAGCGTGTCAGTATCGCGGTGAAGCCAATCTTCCAGACCAAAGAAATAGCTGGTCTCGGCAACACGGCGGCGCATCTCGTCGCGCGACATGCCTAAGTTTTCCAGGCCAAACGCCATCTCGTGCCACACGGTCTCGCACACAATCTGGTTCTCGGGATCCTGAAACACGTAGCCCACGCGCTCCGCAGACGCGCGCACGTCCATGTCGGCAACGCTCTCGCCCAGCACGCGCGCATCGCCAGTGCGCTCGCCCGCCGGAGCGATCTCGGGCTTGAGCAACGACAGCAGCGTCGACTTACCCGATCCGGTACCGCCAACAAGCAGCGCAAATGCACCTTGGGGGACAGACCAGTCGAGCCCCTCGAGCACCGCAGCATCAGCCCCGGGGTAGGTAAAGCTCAGGCTCCGCACCTCAATCGCCAGCATATCCGGGTCGCACGCCGCGCCCGACACCGGGCCCCTATCCAACCGAGCCATCAGCCAAACCTCTTCTCATCAATCGCGTGCAACGCGCAAGGCAGCATCATCCAGGCAGCGTACACGACATAGCCCAGCCACGGCGCCGGAACCGAGAGCTGCGGATAAAACGAATACTGCGTCGTCGCGGTCCACGCCACCGCCACCGCGACAGCACCAAACAGTGCGAGCCCGGCCAGCGCGGCAACGTCGCTGCGCCCCAGTCGATACCGCGCATACGTCGTACGACGCGTCGCGGCACCCCACCCGCGCGAGCGCGTCGCGTCCGCGCGCTCCAGCGAATCTTCCATGCCCCAGCCCATCAACACGCTCGACGCCCGCAGGCGCGAGCGTACGGGGTCGGCCGGCGCGCGGCCCGGCACATCAATCGCATCCTGCACCGCCAGCACCGTACGACCGCGGCGTAAAAACTGCGGGATAAGCCTCATGCACATCGAGATCATGAGCGCAATCACCGGCGCGGCATTGCCCAGCAGCGCGAGTACCTTGTCGTATTCGAGCATCGATGCCGCCGCCTCAAACCACAGTATGCTCGCCACAAACAGCCCGCCCATGCACAGGCCGTATACCATGCTCTCCAGATACACCGCGCGCATGCCAATACGGAACAGCTCCGTCGAGCCCGAGGCGCTAAACAGCGGATTGAGCACCGCAACGATCAAAATTACCGGCAGCTGCCAGCGGAGCGCGCCCAGCGTGCGGGCAGCCCCACGCGTCGCAAATCCATACGCCAGCCCGCCCGCAAGTGACAGCGCAATCAGCACCGGCTGCATCGAGAACATAGTGAGCCCCAGCGTCAGCACTATATAGAGTGCCGGCACAGCCGGATGAGACATCGAGAATGCCGCGACGGGCTCGCCGCCAAACCCCTCTCGTATGTTGTCCACGGGTACCCCCGTCCCCTCGCTCAAACGACAGCTCCACAGCACCGCCAACGCCGCACACAAGCAGTGCAAACGCCA